>NZ_JBRFJF010000004.1:0-168179 GCF_052932265.1 Finegoldia sp. P2-F-LR
TTTAGCTAATGATACTGAAGTTAAAATTTCTGATGATAAAAAAAATAGCTCTGAAAGCAAAAATAATGTTAATGTTGATAAGTCTGAAACAAATGAAAAAGAAGAAATAAAGACTAGTAAATCTTCATTCGATATTAATAAGAAAAAGGAAACGTCTCAAGAAAATACTTGCCAACCAAAAGAAACAGAAGATTCAACAGACGTATCAAGTGACGATAATTCAAATCAATCGGATTTAGCTAATGATACTGAAGTTAAAATTTCTGATGATAAAAAAAATAGCTCTGAAAGCAAAAATAATGTTAATGTTGATAAGTCTGAAACAAATGAAAAAGAAGAAATAAAGACTAGTAAATCTTCAAACAAAAAGAACGACAAAGCTTATAAATTAGGTGAAAAAGACTCCGTTACAACAGTTGAAATCAACAAGACTACTGACAAAACAAATTCACCTAATAAAATTGATAAAAGCAGAAATATTAAAGGTAATGCGATTAGAAAAAATCAGCATATATTACCAAAAGCTGGGAATATTAGCGAAATCTTAATGATGTCGGCAGCAGGATTTATGTCAGTAGCAGGTGCATTCTTTGGATTTAAGAAAAAAGACAAAAACGAAGAGAAATAATAGTATAGCAATACAAAAGTTTTAGTTTTTAAGATTAAAAGAGTGTGAGATAATTTGCGTATCAACTCTTACCAGAGACTGTGAAATAGTTTGTGTATAGAATCCTCCTGATATAATAGTAATCAGGAGGATTTTAAAATGCCAAGAAAAAGACCAGAAACAAGACTCAACAAAATATCCAAGATGTTAATTGAAGAATATCAACCAGAAACAGTACAAGATTTACAAGAAGCTTTGAAAGATCTTCTAGGAGACACAATGGAACAAATGTTAAAAGCAGAGTTAGATGAACATCTAGATTATGAATATGGTGAAAAACCACTGTCATTAAACACAAGAAATGGATCAAGTAAAAAAACAGTTAAATCATCATACGGAAACATAGACCTAAACATCCCACGAGACAGAGAAGGATCCTTTGAGCCACAAGCATTGAAAAAATATCAAAAAGACATATCAAACATAGAAAACCAAATAATATCTATGTATGCAAAAGGAATACCCTCGCCTAATAATATCATAAACTCATTTCATTCGTTGGATATTATTGGCTGGGGCAGGCCCTGACAACAAGAGACATATCAACACACATAAAAGAAATCTATGGATTTGGAATATCAGAATCCATGGTAAGCAAAATAACAAATAAAATACTACCAACTATTTAAGAATGGCAAAATAGGCCACTAGAAAAAGTATATCCATTTGTATTTTTAGATGCAATACACTATCATGTAAGAGAAAATAACATAGTAGTAAAAAAAGCAGTATATATAGCACTAGGATACAATACAGAAGGATACAAAGAAATACTTGGAATGTGGGTAGGAGAAAATGAATCAAGTAAATACTGGCTATTGGTATTAAATCAATTAAAAGAACGAGGATTAGAAGATATATTAATAGTCTCAACAGATAATTTATCAGGATTTAGCCAAGCAATAGAAAGTGTATATCCAAAAACAGAAATTCAAAAATGCGTAATTCATCAAATAAGAAATTCAACAAAATTCGTATCATATAGAGATATAAAAGAGCTAATGAAAGACTTAAAAACAGTATACAAAGCATCAACAGAAAAACTAATACTAAGTAATCTAGATATATTTGAAGAAAAATGGGGCAAAAAATACCCAATGTGTGTAAATTCATGGAGAAACAATTGGGCTGAATTAGCAACGTATTTCAAATATCCAGAAGGAATAAGAAAACTAATATATACAACAAATAGCATAGAAAACTTTAATAGACAACTTAGAAAAGTAACAAAAAACAAAACAATATTTCCAAGCGACTACGCCCTACAAAAAAGCTTGTATCTAGCGATGGTAGATGCTTCAAGTAAATGGATGAGTAGAATAAGAGGATGGGATCAAATATTGTCACAATTATCAATATTTTTTGAAGGCAGAATCTAAATTTTGCCATAAAGATAATAAAAAAGGTAGATTTTGAAAAATCTTGACCTTTTAGTTTAATTGTGCCAAAATTATGTTACAAATATCTGAACTTTCAGATTTTAGTAATAAAAGTATATTTTAAAAAAATATCAGCTCACAACCTATCAGGAGGATCTGATATACAAAACTTTTCACATACCCAAAATATATTAAATGGTACAATGAAGATAGGATTAAAACAAAATTAAACGGAATGTCCCCTGTTATGTACAGATTACATTACGCTTAAAATATTATTAAATTATTCCGTGTTTACGGGTTCAGGTCATAGTTTTTTTCTTCTAATTTCTTTATTTTTTATTTTAATTGTGCCTGTGTTAATGAATTATCTTCTAAATTTTTCTGATAAATATTTATATGATATGCTAGATTTTAAATATTCTTTTGCTACTTTTACTTTAAATTATGTTCTATATTTTGCCATTAAAAACTGACCTCCTTAAGTTAGTTTTTAGGTCAAACTTTTGAGGTCAGTTCAGATTTTATACATAAATTATTTTGCTATTAAATTTATTCTGTTATATCTTCGCCGTTGTAAGCGTGAGTATATATCATTTTTACTATTTCTGGATTTGATTCACGTGGATTTGTCAAAGTACATGGATCTTCGTAAGCATTCTTGCTCATTTCATCCAATACAGCGTCAAATTTTTCTTTGTTAAATCCGAATTTTTCTTCAACTTCTTTCAATGTTGGTGGAATGCCAACTTTCTTAGCTAATTCTCTAACAGCAATTGGATAATCTTTTACGTTTAATTCTTTTTCAATCCAATCAACTTTATTAGTAGCTTTTCTGTTAAATTGTGTGATGTATGGAAGTAGAATTGCGTTAGCAAGTCCGTGAGTAATTCCAAATTCGCCACCAATTTTGTGTGCTAATGAGTGAACTAAACCAAGTGAAGCTGATGTAAATGCAATACCTGCCATTGTTGATGCATTATGCATTTTTTCACGAGCTTCCATGTCGTCTGGATTTTCGCAAGCTTTTGGTAAATATTCAAATACCAATTTCAATGCGTGAATTGCAAGTGCGTCAGTATAATCGTTAGCGATATTAGATACTAATGCTTCTGTAGCGTGTGCTACAACGTCCATACCAGTATTTGCTGTAACTGATTTTGGCATCTTAGATGGTAGAACAGGATCTACTATAGCGATGTCTGGAACAATGTGATCAGATACTAATGGATATTTGATGTGTTTTTCAGTATCAGTGATAACTGAGAATGCAGTAATTTCACTTGCAGTACCTGAAGTTGATGGTATACCAACGAATTTTGCTTTTTTACGAAGTTCTGGAAGAGATCCTGGTTCAATGATATCTTCGAATTTTAATTCAGGATGTTCATAAAAAGCCCACATGCATTTTGCAGCGTCCATTGCAGAACCGCCACCTAATGCGATTATCCAATCTGGTTGGAATTCTTGCATTTTCTTAGCGCCTTCTTCAACAGTTTTAACTGATGGATTTTCTTCAACGCCATCAAAAACACATACTTCCATATTTGCATTCTTCAATTCTTCACAAGCTCTATCTACGAAACCGTTTTTCTTCATAGAATTTCCACCTGTAACTATAATTGCTTTTTTACCTTTCAATTCACTTAATTTTGAAAAAGTTCCTTCTCCGAAATAAATGAAACCTGGAATATGAAGTACTCCGTTTGCCATAATAAATCACTCCTTTTGTAAGTTGTACAAAAACAATATGTTTCTGTTATAATAATATTATAACAATATTTGGATCGTTTAGTCAAATAAAAAACGAAATTTTTAACAGATAAATAGTATCATATTAAAGTGTTTTATCGTGATGAATAACAACGATATTTTAAAACGTAGTTTTATATTTTGGAAAGCGTTTCACAAAAATTTGGACAAATAAATAAGGAGAGTAAAATGTCAGAAGAAAACAAAACGAAAAATATAAAAAAGAAAATATGGATAATTTTAATAGTTGTACTTATTTTCTTGGCATCATGCAGCGCATTAGTTTTTAAATCAGCAGGATTCCAAAGATTTAAGAAAAATGTAAAAAGTGAGTACAGCGGTGGAATAAAACGAGAAATCATAATCTACAATGCAGAAGGAAAAGAAATTTTCAAAAAAGAAGGCAAATTCGATTTTACTTACGATGACAAATGCATTGAATACATCGACACGCAAACTAATTTAAAACACAACGTTTTTGCGGGAGATAATTCAACGGTAATTATTAATGAATTGAAATAATAAAATTTTGGTATTAAATTTTAGAAATAGAGAGTTTAGCGACTCTCTTTTTTTTATATTCAAAATCAGACTTGAATATGCAACAAACTGTATAAAATCAGTGCAGAAAAATTCTTACCGAAAGTTTTACCGAAAAATTTTGAAAAAACTTGAGATATTTAGGCAAAAATACTGATGTTTAAAAACAAAAAAGCCCATTTATCAACGTTTTGAGTTGTAATGAGCTAATTTAAAATTATATGGTGGAGATGAGGAGAATCGAACTCCTGTCCAAAAATATATCCCTAAGAACTTCTCCGAGTGCAGTCAATTAATTTTTATTCGTCGATCAAAATTTAACTGACAAAACTATGATCGATATATCCTCTTAAATAATCTCATATACCAGAGGAAAATATACGAGATGTTCCTGCTCATTAGTTGAGATTCAAAAAGAAAACGCAGGACGATTTTCTAGTTTTTGAATCGGCCGCCGTTATTAGGCAGCTAATGCGAAGTTATTATCTTCAGCGTTTATATTTAGTTGTCCCTTTTTAACGTTTGTAGACGAAAACGACTCGCTATTCAAACTTCAATATCCCTGTCGAAACCAAGACATCCCCATATTTTTACAACTATATTTTACCACAAAATGTGTAATTCTTCAAATAATTGATAAATATATGAACATATTATAAAATGTAGGTAATAATATATTTGGAGGTTTTTATGAAAATAGCAATAGCAGCCGATCACGGTGGATTTGAATTAAAAGATTCAATGGTTGAATATATAAAAAGTTTGGGAAATGAAGTTGTGGATTTGGGAACAAATTCAGCAGATTCAGTAGATTATCCAGATTATGCAAAGAAAGTTTGCGAAGAAATCCAAAAAGGAAATTCTGATTTGGGAATTTTGATTTGTGGAACAGGTATTGGCATGAGCTTGGCTGCGAACAAATTCGAAGGAATAAGAGCGGCTTGTGTGTCTGATGTGTACAGTGCGAAAATGAGCAGAAACCACAATAATGCAAATGTGCTTTGTATCGGAGCGCGTGTAATTGGAGATGAGGTTGCTAAACTTATCATCAAAACTTTCTTGGAAAATGAATTCGAAGCTGGTCGTCACCAAAGAAGAGTTGACAAGATAATGGCTTTCGAAAAAGAAAACAAGGGATTATAAAATGTCAAAAAAAGCTTTAATTATTGACGGTTCATCTCTTTTATTCAGAGGTTTTTATGCTATCAGAGATTTGACAACAAAAGATGGAATTCACACTAATGGTGTGTTTGGATTTATGAATATGTATTATTCTGTTATGGGAAAAATCAATCCAGATCTTGTAGTTGTGTGTTTTGATAGAAAAGAACCAACTTTCAGACACGAAAAATATTCTGAATACAAGGGAAATCGTCAAGAAACTCCAGAAGAATTAATCGGCCAATTCGATATGTTAAAAGAATTGTTGAAAGCGATGGGGGTTTCATACATTGATTTGAAAGGATATGAAGCAGACGACATCGCAGGAACATTGGCAAAACAAGCTTCATCAAAAGATTACGATGTGTATTTGTTGACTGGTGACAAGGATTATTTGCAACTTATTGACGACAACACAAAAGTTGTCCTTACAAAAAGAGGAATCACCGAAACAAAAATCTACGATGTAGATGCTTTGAAAGAAGAATACGGAATTACGCCTAAACAAATGATTGATTTGAAAGGTTTGATGGGAGATAAATCGGACAATATTCCAGGAATTGATGGAGTTGGAGAAAAGACTGCGCTTAAATACATTCAAAAATATGGAAGTATTGAAGGATTGTACGAGCATGTCGATGAAATTTCCGGCAAGAAAACTAAGCAAAAAGTCATTGATGGAGAAGACATTGCATATTTGAGTAGAGAACTTGGAACGATTAATACAGATGTTCCTGAAGATTTAATGGGATTTGGAATCGAGGATTGTACTATAAAAGAAGCTGACAATGATCATCTGATTGAAGTCCTTACTAAACTTGAATTCAACAGTTTTATCAAAAAACTTCCAAACGAAGAATCCAATGAAAAGTTCGAATATGAAAACTTAGATGGAAAAGTAGATGAAATTAAAGCTTATATTAAAGAGAACAAAAAGTTTACTTTTGCATTGTTCAATGATGATTATTATGTGGACAATGAGCCTGTGATTTTTGCTATTTACACTGACAAGGTGTACATTACAAGAAACGTAGATCTTGTAGAATTATTCAAGGAAGAATTCGAATCGAAAGATATCAACAAGCTTTCATTTGATATAAAACCATGTATTTATCATTTGATGCGATATGGTATTGACATTTCGTACAATTATGATGATGTCGTTATAATAGAATACTTGCTCGATCCATCCAAGACAAGTTATAGCATGGAAAGATCTGACCCTAAAGTTATCGGATATGATTTCAAGCCGCTTGAAGATATTACAGGAAAAGGCAAATCCAAGAAGACTATTTTGGAATCTGACGAGAAAGAAATCGACAATTACGTTGTGAAATACATGATGTTCACGAACAAATTATACGAAAAGATTTCGGAAATAGAAGAAGAAGATATGATGCATCTGTACAGAGATGTTGAAATTCCTTTGATAAAAGTGTTGTGCGACATGGAATTTACAGGAGTTTGTGTCAAAAAAGAAACTTTGGTTGAGATGGGAGAACTTTTCGAAGACGAGATAAAATCAATTGAAGACAGCGTTGAAGAACTTATCGGAAAGAAAATCAACATCAACTCATCAAAGCAATTGGCAGAAGTGTTGTTTGAAGATTTAGAGCTTCCTGTGATAAAAAAGAACAAGACAGGCCCATCGACAGACCAAGAAGTTTTGGAAGCTTTAAGTGGAAGACACGAAATCATCGACTACATTTTAAGATATCGAACAATTACGAAACTTAAAACAACATATATCGATGGAATGGTGGATTTAATCAAGGAAGACGGCAAAATCCACACGACTTTCCAACAAACTATCGCACAAACTGGAAGAATTAGCTCTACTAATCCTAACTTGCAAAATATTCCTATAAGAACTGAAGAAGGAAGATTAATTAGAAAAGCATTTGTTCCAAGCGAAGGAAATATGCTGTTGGATGCGGATTATTCACAAATTGAGCTTAGAGTGTTGGCTGATTTGGCAAATGATGAGGTTATGATTGATGCATTCAAGCATGGTGCAGACATTCACAGAAAAACTGCCAGCGAAGTGTTCAAGGTTGATTTTGATAAGGTAACATCACTTCAAAGATCCAACGCAAAGGCTGTAAACTTCGGTATTGTTTACGGAATTGGAGATTATTCTTTGAGTAAAGATTTGCACATAACTAGAAAAGAAGCCAAAGAATACATCGAAAATTATTTGGACACTTACAAAGGTATCAAACAATACATGGAAGATATAGTTGCAATTGGCAAGGAAAAAGGCTACGTTGAAACTATTATGAACAGAAGAAGATACATTCCAGAATTGAAATCCAAAAACTACAATGTTAGAAGTTTTGGGGAACGTGTGGCACTTAACACGCCAATCCAAGGATCAGCAGCGGATATCATCAAAGTTGCAATGGTCAAATTCTACAATAGATTGAACGAAGAAAAACTTAAAGCAAAATTGATTTTGCAGGTTCACGATGAGCTTATTGTTGATTGTCCAAAAGACGAACGAGAAAAAGTTCTTGAAATAATGAAAGATGTCATGACACATGCTGTTGATTTGAAAGTCGATATGAAGATTGATGTAAACAGTGCAGATAATTGGTATGATGCAAAATAAAAAAATCATCGTAGTTTGTGGAAATATCGCAAGCGGGAAAAGTACGGTGTGCAGAAGAATTAGAGAAAAAGGCTTTGTTGTAATAGATTTGGATGAGATTACTCACCAAATCTATGAGCAAGGTACAGATCTTTATTACAAGCTTATTGATGAGTTTGGAAAAGGAATTTTAGATGAAAATTCTGACATAGATAGAAAAAAACTTTCCAAACTTGTATTTAATTCAAAAACATTATTAAAAAAGCTTGAAGAATTGACACATACTGATATAATATTAAGAGTAGTAAAAAGAATTAAGAAGGAAAAGTCTGATTTGATTTTTCTAGAAATTTCTATGTATTTGGAAAGCAAAAATTTGGTTGACAAATATATCAACGTCGATGAAGATTGGGTAGTTGTAGCTGATAGGGACATTAGAATTCAAAGAATAATCGATAGAAACAACTTTGATTACGATACTGCGGTTACAAGAATTAATTCTCAGCTAGATTATGAGAAAAGAATTAATGAATTTGACGAAGTTATTGTAAACAACACGTCTGAATCAGATTTAATACTCAAAGTTGACGAACTAATAGATAGGAAAAAATTATGAAATTTATTAAAAGATTTTTAATCACGATTATTTCTATTATTGTGATTGTGTTTTTAGTTGGATTTGGCGTGAGCGCTTACTCTACAGTGACAAGGCCAGTTAAATATGTCGATTTAGTTAATACATACTCAAAAGAATACAACGTTGATCCACTTTTGGTTATGAGTGTCATTAAAGTTGAATCTAACTTTGATCCAAGTGTAAAATCAAAGGCTGGAGCTTTGGGGCTTATGCAATTGATGCCAGACACTGCTGAAAGTATTAACAATATGAGAAATACTTACTTTACAGTGGATGATTTGAAAAAACCTGACAAAAACATCGAAATGGGTACTGCATATTTATCGTACTTGTTGCATCATTTCAAAAACCACGATTTGGCGATTGCAGCTTACAATGGTGGGATAGGAAATGTAAAAGAATGGTTGTCGAACGAATCTTTTTCAAAAGATGGTCAAACTTTAGACGATATTCCATCTTCTGAGACGAAATATTACGTTGTAAAGGTTGAAAACCAATACAATATTTACAAAATTTTCTACGAAGATACTAAGCTAGAAGAAAATATGCACAAAAGTTTCAAGGTTTGGGCGAAAAACTACATTAAATTAATCAAAAATATTATTAATAAATATTAAAAGGCCTTTTTATAAAGGTCTTTATCACGCAGGGGTGGTGGAATGGTAGACACGCTGTCTTGAGGGGGCAGTGGGAGTAATCCCGTAAGAGTTCAAGTCTCTTTCTCTGCACCATTTTTTATTTTATTAAAGGGGTGAAAAAATGAGTTTAGAAAATCTGACTTTTAAAGGCGGATTTCACATGGATGACCATAAATCCTACACTCAAAATTGTCCTTTAGATACAAATTTTGAACCTAAAATGGTTTACATCCCATTGCATCAACACATTGGTGCGCCTTGTACACCTATAGTAAAAGTAGGCGACGAGGTTAAAGTGGGCCAAAAAATTGGTGAATCTAAAGCGACTATTTCAGCGCCTGTTCACAGTTCAGTTAGTGGAAAGGTTATGAAAATTGAGCAAATGGTATTGTCAAATGGTCAAAAGGGTGAAGTCGTAGTAATCGAATCAGACGGTTTAAACGAGTTAGGATACACTGAAACAAATGATGATTTTACACAATTATCAAAAGAAGTTATCCTAGAGAGAATAAAAGAAGCTGGTATAGTAGGTTTGGGTGGAGCAGGATTCCCTACACATCTTAAGATGAATAAAAAACCCGATGTAAAAATCGAGCAAGTTATCTTAAACGGGGCAGAATGTGAACCTTATTTAACTAGTGACCAACTTAACATGGAATTATATCCTCAAAAAGCTATCGGTGGATTGAAAATTATCATGAAATTGATGGATTGCGACAAAGGATACATAGGGGTTGAGGATAACAAACAAAAAGCTATCGGAATTTTGAAAAATGCCGCTAAGGATGAGAAAAATATTTCGATTTGCTCTGTTAAAACAAAATACCCACAAGGGGACGAAAGAAGACTTATCAATGCAATTACTGGTAAGAAGATTTCGAAAGCTCAAAGATCAAACGAAAGAGGAGTTCAAGGTTTGAATATTTCAAGTGCTATGGCGATTTACGATGCTGTAGTTCATAGTATTCCTTTGACTCATAGAATTGTGACAATGACAGGTTCAGCTATCAAAGAACCTAAAAATATATACGTTCCAGTAGGTACTAAATTCAAAGATTTAGTAGATTATTGCGACGGATTCAAAGAAACACCATATAAGATTGTAGTTGGTGGACCTATGATGGGTGCTTGCCAATACAATTTGGAAGCTCCAACTGTTAAAACAACAGGTGGAATTATTTGCATGAACGAAAAAGATGCAACTCTTGCTTCTCCAGAACCTTGTATTAAATGTGCTAAGTGCGTGGATGTATGTCCTATCGGCTTATTACCATTGTTCTTACAATTAAAATCATTGAATGGTGATTTTGAAGGAGCAGAAAAAATGCATTTGAATGATTGTATCGAATGTGGTACTTGCAGCTATATTTGTCCATCAAACAGACCATTAGTTGAAGCAATTGTACACGCAAAGACTCAATTAAAAGCACAACAAAGGAAAAGGGGATAGTCTATGGAAAATAAAGAAATTATACAAAAAGAATACGACTTATCTCATTTAATCGTAGAAGCTGCTCCTCATCAAAGAAGTGCAGTATCTATTCAAAGAATTATGCTTGATGTTATCATCGCTTTAATTCCTGCTTTGATAGTGAGTGTTTACGAATTCGGAATGAGAAGTTTAGTTTTGGTATTATCAGCAGTTATAGCTTGTGTATTATCAGAATATTGTTATCAAAAAATAATGAAACAACCTTCTACAATTAGCGATTTATCAGCTGTTGTAACAGGTATGCTTTTAGCTTACAACGTTCCAGTTACTTTGCCAATTCCAATGATCATCATAGGATCGGTATTTTCAATCATAATTGTAAAACAATTATTTGGAGGAATTGGTTCAAACTTCATGAACCCTGCATTAGCAGGACGTGCTTTCTTGATGGCAAGTTGGGCACAAGCAATGAGTAACTACACTGCTCCACTAACACAAAAAGCAGTGGACGCTGAAAGTTATGCGACAGTTTTATCAGGTGGTCAACCAGTTGGTTTTATGAATGCCATCATAGGACACATGGGTGGTACAATCGGGGAAGTAAGTGCAATAGCATTACTTATCGGTGTAGCTTATCTATTATACAGAAGAGTAATCAATCTTAGAATTCCATTAGTTTACATCGCAACAACATTTGTTACATTACTTGTTTGCGGCGTGGGAATTCAAGATGCTTGCATGAACATATTTATTGGTGGTTTAATCTTGGGTGCATTCTACATGGCTACAGATTATTCAACTAGTCCAGTTACTCCAAAAGGACAAATTATATTTGCAATTGGTTGTGGTTTCTTTACAGCGATCATAAGACAATTTGGTAACCTTCCAGAAGGTGTATCTTATGCGATAATCTTCATGAACTGTGCTGTACCATTTATCGATCAATATACAGTTCCAACACCAATTGGTAGAGGAGGTAAACAAGGAATATGAGAAGTTCAATAAATTTAGCTATTAGATTGTTCGTAATAACAGCAATAAGTGCGTTAGTGCTTGCATTTGCAAACCAAGTTACAGAACCGATTATCGAAGCTAAGAGATTAGAAAATTATAAAAAATCTTTGAAAGTAGCTTTTCCTGAAGCGGAATCTTTTAAACCACTTGATGAAGCAAAAATTAAAGATTTGAAAGCAAAAGACGAAAATTTAGATGACGTACAAGAAGCTATCAAAGGTGGAAAACCTGTAGGTCATGTATACAAAGCAATTGGAGCTGGTGGATATTCAGGAAATGTTGTTTTCGTAGTTGGTGTAGACAATGAGAACAAAATCGTTGGATATTCAATTCTTGAATCACAAGAAACTCCAGGAATTGGAAGTAGAATTGGAGATCCAGAATTCGTAGATTCAGTTATTGGGAAATCTATGGAAAAAGAAATATCAGCTGTGAAAAAACCTGAAGCTGACAACGAAATTCAAGCTCTAAGTGGTGCGACTTATTCCACTACAGCAGCCAAAAACGCATTGAACGTATCTCAAAAAGCTAATGCGGGATTAAAATAGGAGGGAAATTATGGAAAAAGGTAAAGCGGCTAAAGTTTTCAAAAGCAGCATTCTTAAGAACAACCCAGTTTTAATCCAATTGGTAGGTTTGTGTTCTGTACTGGGTGTATCAACATCTGTAGAAAATGCAATTGGTATGACTGCGGCGTTCGCATTTGTTTTGATTTGTTCAAACATAGTAATATCATTACTTAGAAATTTTATTCCGGATAAAGTAAGAATTCCGGCATATATAGTTGTAATCGCAACATTCGTAACATTAGTTTCAATGATGCTTCAAGCATTTGTTCCAGCATTATACACTTCATTAGGAGCATTCGTTCCTCTAATCGTTGTAAACTGTATAATCTTAGCGAGAGCCGAATCTTTCGCATCTAAAAATGGCGTATTCTTATCATTGTTAGATGGTATCTCAAATGCATTGGGATATGGTATTGTAATCGTATTGGTTGCATTCATCAGAGAGTTATTAGGTTCAGGAAAAATCTTAGGTAAACTTGTAATAGGAGATATTCCTCCAATTGGTATTATGTCAGCAGCTCCAGGAGCATTCATAGTACTTGGAATATTGTTAGCTACTTACAATTCTTTCTTATCAAGACAAGAAAGAAAGAAGAACAATATGAGAGGTGAAGACTAATGTTAGCAAATATATTTAAAATAATAGTTCTTTACTTATTAGTAAACAACTACATATTTGGTCAATTCTTAGGACTTTGCCCATTGATAGGTGTATCTTCAAAAACAGAAACAGCTATTGGTATGGGTATGGCAGTATTCTTTGTAATCACAATAGCATCTGTCGTTACTTACGTTCTACAAATTCAAATACTAGAAAGATTTCACATTGAATACTTACAAACGATAGTGTTCATATTGGTTATTGCGACATTGGTACAATTCGTAGAAATGGCATTAAAGAAAATGAGTCCAAACTTGTACTCCGCACTTGGTGTGTTTTTGCCTCTTATAACTACAAACTGTATAGTATTGGGTGTTGCATTAGCAAACGTAAAAGAAAAATACAACTTAATTGAAACATTAGCAAGTGCTATTGGTGCTTCACTAGGTTTCATTTTAGCGATAACTTTATTAGCTGCAATCAGAGAAAGAATCGCATTGAACAAAAATATTCCTGAAAGTTTTAAAGGTGTACCAATCGCATTTATTACTATTGGATTAATGGCGATGACATTCTTCGGATTCGGCGGATTGGTATAGGAGGTAATAAATGACAATTTTAACTCCATTTATAATCTTAGGAGCACTAGGAATTTTATTTGCATTGCTTTTGGGTTTTGCATCTAAAAAATTCGAAGTTCAAGTTGATAGAAGAGTACTTAAAGTAAGAGAAATGTTACCTGGCGCAAACTGTGGTGCCTGTGGATTTCCAGGTTGCGATGGACTTGCAGATGCCATCGTAAACAAAGGAGCACCTTGTAATTCTTGTCCAGTTGGTGGAAAAGAAACTGCCGACAAACTAGCAGCATTCATGGGAGCTGATGCAGTAGATTCTGCAAAGCAAGTTGCATGTGTAATGTGCCAAGGAACTCCAGAATACGCTACTGAAAAATTCAAATACAAAGGTATTATGGATTGTAGAGTTAACCACAATCTTCAAGGTGGAAGCAAAACTTGTCCAGACGGATGTTTGGGTTGCGGAAGCTGTGTAGATGTGTGTGAGTTCGATGCGATTCACATTGTAAATGGCATTGCATTAGTAGATAAAGAAAAATGCACATCTTGTAAAAAATGTATTGAAATCTGTCCAAGAAATATTATTAAACTTGTTGACTACGATCAAGACGTTTATGTAAGATGTAACAGTCACGATAAAGGTAAAGATGTAAGACAATACTGTAAAGTTGGATGTATTGCTTGTGGAATTTGCGCTAAGATGTGTCCAGATGGATTCAGCGTTGAAGATAACTTAGCTCACTTCAACAATGCTGAAGGATTAGATCCAGAACAAGTTCAAAAAGCAGTAGACAAATGTCCTACAAAAGCTATTTATCCAGGACTTAAAATAAAAGAAGAACAAGCTAAAGCAAAAGCTCAAGAAGCTCCTGCTAAAGAAGCTTAATATTTTACAGACCGTAAGTTTTACGGTCTGTTTTTTTTGAGATTAATTATTATAAATTTAACGAATAAAAATAATGCAACAGCGAAATTGAAAACATAATGTAATTAAAAGTTTAAAATAAAAAAGTATCGGGTATAATCTTAAGAAGCTAAAATCTATTTGGCTAATAAAAATTAAGGAGTAAAGTATGGGAGAATATTTAGTTTTCATAGGAATATTAATTATTGTCGTTGGATTCGCACTAAAACTAGATGTTTTGGGAATAGTTCTCTTAGCAGGTCTTGTTACAGGTCTTGCAGGAGGTCTCGGATTAACAGGCACTTTGAAAATTATGGGAGAGGGATTTGTCAATAATAGACTGATGAGTTTGTTCTTGATTTCATTCCCTGTTATCGCGATTATGGAACGATACGGACTAAAGGAAAAAGCTAGAGATTTTATATCGAAATTCAAAATGGCTAGCGCAGGTTCTGTTTTGTGGATTTACTTGTTCATTAGATGGATTGCAGCTGCATTTTCTTTAAGACTTGGTGGACATGTTCAATTTATTCGTCCATTGATTTTACCTATGGCAGAAGGTGCTGCAAGAAAGAAAGTTGATTTGACAGAAGTTAGACTAGACGAATTAAAAGGATTAGCTGCTGCTGTTGAAAACTATGGTAACTTCTACGGACAAAATATATTTCCATTGGCATCAGGCGTGCTTTTAATGCAAACTACATTGAAAGATGCAGGTTACCCATTGGATACTGCAGACATTGCCAAGTGGTCCATATTTGCAGGTGTTAGTATGTTGATTATTGCACTTATACAATGTGCTGTTTTTGAAATGAAACTTAGAAAGGATATAAAAAATGTTTGATTTTTTTGTAGATAACCAAGTTGTTCTTGATGAGATAGCGTACATCTTATGTGGAGTTATCTGCATAATGACAGGTATCCGTGCAAGATTCAACAAAGAAGCAAAGATTGGTACAATGCTTTTTTGGATATTACTGGGAGTATTGTTTGCTGGTGGAGGATTTTTGGTAAGAAATGTAGAATCTGGTGGAATAATTGTAGGTGTTATACTTTTATTCTTAGGAGTATTATCAATTGCAAATCAAATCAAGCCAGCAGAATTTAAAGAACTAACAGAAGAAGAAAGAATGAAAAATGCTGAAAAAGTTGGAGGTAAGATTTTTATTCCAGCTTTAGTAATGGGAATTAGTGCGATGCTTCTATCGCAATTGAAATCATTTAAGATTCCGTTGAAAAACACAGAAGGAATATTCTCATTGTCGGCTGCACAAGTTCTTACTATTTCATCATTATTGGCTTTGATTATTGCGATTATTATCGCAAAACCAAAAGCAAAAGAAACTGCAGAAGACACTACAAAAATGCTGATGCAAGTTGGATCTTCATCATTACTACCACAATTATTAGGTGGTTTGGGAGTTATATTTGCATCTGCTGGGGTAGGTAAGCTAATAGGTAGCTTGGCTGTTGGAATTGTAGGCGATGCGGGAGTATTTGCAGCAGCTGTTGCATATATTGTTGGAATGGTTGTATTTACGATGATAATGGGTAATGCATTCGCTGCATTTACCGTTATTACTCTAGGAATTGGTGTTCCATTGTTGATGGCAAAAGGAGCAAATCCCGCTGTTGTATCATCACTTGGTATGACTGCTGGTTACTGCGGTACTTTAATCACACCAATGGCGGCAAACTTTAATATAGTCCCTGCTGCAATCTTAGAGATGAAAGATAAAAACGGAGTTATCAAAGCGCAACTTCCTGTTGCTTTAGCTCTAGTAGTTGTTCATGTTGTATTATTAATGATATTAGCATTTTAGGAGGTAAATTTATGAAAATTTTAGTTTCTGGATTCGATCCATTTGGAGGAGAAAAGATTAACCCTGCTATTGAATCAGTTAAGCTATTACCTGATGAAATCAAGGGAAATGAAGTTATTAAAATAGAAATTCCTACAGTTATTGGAAAAAGTGTAGATAAATTAAAAGAAAAAATCGCAGAGGTTAAACCAGATGTTGTTATATCAGTTGGACAAGCTGGTGGACGTGAAGACATCACTGTCGAAAGAGTTGCAATCAATGTTGACGATTGTAGAATCAAAGATAACGAAGGAAATCAACCAATCGACGAAAAAATCGCGGAAGATGGTCCTGACGCATATTTGTTGACATTGCCAATTAAAGCAATAGTTGAGAATATTAAATCAGCAAACATTCCAGCATCTGTTTCAAATACTGCGGGAACTTTCATCTGTAACCACGTTGCATACGGAATGGCTCATGTAAGAGCTACTGAATATCCTAATATGAGAACTGGATTTATTCATATTCCATTTTTGCCAGAACAAGTTTTAGATAAACCACACACTGCTTCAATGAACTTGGATACAATTGCAAAAGCATTGGAAAAAGCAATTGAAGCTGTAATAGACAATGATGAAGACATCAAAGTTACAGGTGGAAAAACTCATTAAAACAAAATATGATTTTAAATCATAAAAATTTTGATTGAAGAACTTCGAAACATTTGAGTTTCGAGGTTCTTTTTTTATTTGGAAATGAATTTTCATTTTTGTTTAATCTTGAAAAGATACACGATAAAATGATAAACTATAAGGTAGTTTAAAGGAGAATTTAATGACTAAATACGATAAAATTTTGATTGGATTTTTGTTGTGTTTTTCAGCTGTATTGTTTGTGATTTTAAATATTAATAACGTAAATTCACAAGACAAATACGTTTCAATTCAAGTGAATGGAAAAGAAATCAAACAAATTACACTTCCAATCGATAACTATGATTATAAAATCGATAATAAATACGGTCACAACGTTGTTCATATTAATGGATACAGCGTTGCAGTTACTGAATCCGATTGTCCGGAGAAGTTGTGTATGTTAAAAGGAAAGATAGATAAACCAGGGGATGTTATTGTTTGTTTGCCTAACAAATTAGTTGTAGAAGTGAAGGCTAACAAGCAAAACAAAGATGATATTGATGTGGTGAATTATTGATGAAAAGATTACATATTCCTATTTTAACGGCAGTTGCATTGGTAGTAAGCTTGATTGAGTCAATGATTCCACTTCCAATCGTAATGCCTGGTGCAAAACTTGGGCTCAGCAACATTGTAATACTAACATGCTTAATTGTTTTTGGTTTTAGGGATTCTCTTGTAATAGGAATCTTAAAATCATTTTTACTAATGCTAATCACAGGGGCTGTTATAAGCTTTTTCTATTCATTGGCAGGGGCTGTAAGCTCACTTGTTGTAATGTATTTGGTCAACAAATATTTGAGAAAATATTTTTCGTTGATTGGTGTTAGCTTGTTTGGAGCTTTTACCCACAACTTATCGCAAGTTTTGGTGTGTGCAATTATGCTGAACAATCTTAGAATTTTGGTTTATTTGCCAATTTTGGTGTTTTTGAGTATATTTACAGGTGTATTTGTTGGACTTACTTCAAATTACCTAACAAATGCACTTTCTAAGCAAAAAAATTATTTGTTTAATAACAGGAGATAACAATGAGAGTTAAGGAAATGAATGAGTCCCTAAGACCTAGAGAAAAAATGAAAATCAATGGTATTTCTTCAATGAGTGATGAAGAATTGATGCAAATCATATTGAAGACTGGAATCAAAGAAGAGGGAGTAGAAATTCTCTCGAAAAGAGTCATTGATTATATTAATGAAAATGATTATAAGGATATTTGCGTTGAGGATTTAATGAAGATAAAGGGAATTGGGATGGCAAAGGCTACATCAATCTTAGCTGGAATTGAAATAGGAAGAAGACTTGCCTTGAGAAAAGCCATGGACAGTTTCAGTCTGAACGATCCAGATAGCGTTGCAGAGATTTTTTGTAACGAGATTGGAAGTTGTGATGTGGAAAACTTCTACGCACTACTTTTAGATACTAAAAACAGAATTATTTCCAAAGAGCTTATTAGCAAAGGTACTATAAATCAATCTATCGTTCATCCTAGAGAAGTTTTCAAATCTGCTATTAAAAAGGGAGCGAATTCGATTATTTTGGTACATAATCATCCTTCGGGATCTCTTATTCCATCAAGTGCGGATATTGAAGTCACAAAAAGGTTGGATAAAGTGGGAGATTTGGTAGGAATACAAGTGTTAGATCATATTATCGTTAGCTCAAACGATAGTCTGAGTATGAGGAAAGGAATGTATTTTTAAATGAAATTATTTAAATTTCAACAAGAGGGTTTGGGGATTGATTTGGGAACTTCTAATTCCATTATTTCCGATGAAAATGGAAAAATAATAATTAACGAACCTAGCGTTGTAGCTATAGATATAAATAACTACGAAATTGTTGCAGTGGGTACTGAAGCGAAAAGTATGATTGGAAAAACCCCTGACAATATCGTGGCGATAAGTCCAATTGAAAACGGCGTTATAGCTGATTTTGAATCGACTGTTAGTATGCTTTCGTATTTTATAAAAAAAGCGAGACCAAATTTTTCGGTTTTTCAACCAGAAGTGTGTGTTTCGGTGTCTGCATCTTTGACGGATGTTGAGAGAAGAAGCGTGGAAGATTTGGCGCTAAATTCTGGAGCGAGAAGTGTAAAATTGGTTGAAGAAAACATCGCTTCTCTTAAAGGATTGGGTATCGATGTAGATGAACCAACGGGACACATTGTTTTAAACATAGGCGCAGGTACAATCGAAGCTTCTGTGATTAGTTTGGGTGGAATTGTTACAAGCTACTGCATCAAAAGCGGTGGAGAAGATATTGACCAAGAAATAAAACAAATTTTGAAGAAAAAATTTGGAGTTAACATCGGTATTTCAACAGCAGAAGCGATTAAGTTTAAGATTGCGACATTGAATTCTGACAGGGAAAACAACACGATGATTGTCGGGGGAACTGATGTGATATCCACGATGCCAAAATCTGTTGAGATTAGGGCGAAGGATATTACACCAGCAATTGTGCCGATAGCAGATATGTGCATCGAAGCGTTGAGAAAAGTTTTGGAGAAAACTCCACCGGATATCGCAAACGACATTATCGCTGAAGGAATTTACATTGTAGGTGGTGTTAGTCTTATCGACTACATTCATGAATACATCACAAATGTTTTGGGAATTAAAGTGTTGAAAGTGGACAGTCCGATGGATTGCACGGGAATTGGTATTGGCAAATTCTTAAAGAAGGGAGACAAATAATTGGCTAAGTTTGGATATAATAAAAAGCTTAGAAAAAGATTGTTCTTCTTCTTTGTTACTTTGATTCTCATATTGACGATTGAAATATCAAATAGCAATAAGGAGTATATGTCTATCGGAGAAAATGCTATAGGAACAGTGATTTCTCCTGTAAACAAAGTGTTTTATGTGATTGGATCCAAATTCAAAGAATCTTTTAATTATGTTTTTGGAACTAAAAAAATGCGTGAAGACAATCAAAAACTTATTGTAGAAAACGCAAAGTTGAAAAAAAACGTAGATAATTTGAACAAAGTTATAGGTGACAAGAGATATTTGCAAGAAGAATACGAACTTTTGAGTAAGGATAGGACTATAAAAACAAAAGCTTTCATAACAGGAAAAGATCCTGGAAATATTTTTACGAGATTTAGTATAGATAAAGGCTCAATGGATAAAATCAAAAAAGGTGACATCGTGATAGAGGCTGTGTCTTCAAATGATGGAATCGAAAAAGGTTTAGTTGGAGTTGTAACGGAGGTTGGACTTAACCATAGCAAAGTGGACACTATTATGAATAGTGGAAACAACGTAGGGTTTAGACTAGCAAAGAGCGAAGACGTTGGGATTTTGAATGAAAAAGAAAATGATATTTTAAAAGGATATATGTACGATTCTAATGCTGATGTAAAAGTTGGAGATATTATCACAACATCGGGACTTGGAGGAGTGTATCCGAGAGATATCAAAATCGGAGAAGTAACAGAAGTTATCAAGACAAAGGATAATTTCACCAAAATTGTAAAATGCAAATCCCAAATCAACTTCAACAATATGTACCGCGTTCTTATAGTTGATGGACAAGGAGTGAATTAGATGAACAAATTAAAAATATTTTTGATAGTTTTGTTGGACATCATAATCCAAGCGACACTTCTTTCCAGAATTTCAGTGTTCAATGTGTACACGAATATTTCCATACCGATAGTAGTGTTATTGTCCATTGGGTTTGGTGCATACACAGGCTCGTTAAACGGTATGATAATTGGGCTAATTGAGGATGCGATATTCAGTCCAGTTATTGGAGTAAGAGCGTTGATTTATTTTACATCAGGGTTTTTGATTGGAAATAGCGAAGCAGGAATTAACAAAGAAGATCCAAGAAGTGGTATGATACTTACGTTTTTTGTGACTTTGTACTACACTCTCGTTCATTATTTTGTACTCTATATTACAGGAAATGGATTCAATAAAGCTTATTTAAAAGGACCGATTTTAATAGAAATGATTTTAAATGTTCTATTGTATTATGTTTTGTTCAAATTGTTCAAAAAGATATTTAAATTTCCAAAATTTAAGTTTATTTGAGGTACAAAATGAAGAAATTTGACAATAAATTTTTAAAAAAACTTGAAAAATACGATAGATTTACGATAATTATTGTGATATTGGCGATAATGATGGCCGTACTTATTTTGAAATTGATGAATTTGACATTAATTAAAGGAAACTACTACAGGGATATTGCCAAGAATAATAGACTTCGTGAAGTCAAAATCCCTGCTCCTAGGGGAAATATTTACGACAGAAACGGAGAATTGTTAGCGACGACGAAAAATGTGTACGTTGCTAATTTGTACAAAGATCAAATCAAACAAATGAAGCTTGACGATAGTAATGACGCATTGTTGAATTTATCGAGAATTTTGGAAAAAGATGGTTCAATGAACACTGAAGATTTTCCAATCGCACTTAACGCTTTTACTTACAGAAATACAGACGATTATTTGAAAGAAGATAAATCACCGCTTGACAAAGTGGCATCAATTGTCATGGATAAAAACATAATGGCAAATCTAATCGACAAGACTTACTCACAAGAAACTAATCAAGGAATTTATAAGAAAACAGTCTTGGATTATTGCTTGAATGCACTTCGTTCAAAAGGTTTGACTTTGAAATTGGATCGTAAAGATAATACAAAGTTCGATACAAATGACAAAGAAACTGTGAAGTTACTAAAAAAACACGGATTAAAGGAAACTTCAGATGTTAATTCTGCTATTGCTACGATAATTCAAAAAGACAAATCAATTATCAGAAAACTTTTGAACGACAGTGTCATTAGGTCGATGGTTTACAAGGAATTGGAAAAGGAAAATCTTCAAGATAATATCGTTCTTAAAGATATGGAACTTAAAGACAACCAAAAACTTTTGGAGAAAAAAGTTGAAATGATGAAGTTGTCCAACAAAATTGATTTTAAAACAGAAGCTGCTGACGATTTTGTAAATATTGTAAAAGACAATACTATAGTTGAGCTTTTGAAAAAAGTAGATGTAGAAGATGACAAGAAAACTGTAGTGTTGGAAAAAGCCCTAAACTTACTCAAGAAAAACGGAATACAAACAAATGTAGAGTTTAGCTTGGATGAAAAAGACAAGCAAAATCCAAAAGTTAAGGCTAAGTTTGTCACAGAAAGTAAAAAGTCTACAGATCCATACAAACACGTTGCAGATTTATTGAATTCGAATAATTTATCATACAAGTTCATCACAGACGATGATATAAAACTTATTGCTCAATCGGTAAACACTGAAAACAACATCAATCCTTCGATTAGTGTTAATGATTGGAAGTACATTTACGAAAAAAATATGGAAGATTTCTACAAGAGTTACGACAAGGAAATAAATTCAGATGTTAAGCTTTTGTATGAAGAAATTTTGAAGAATAATAAATGCGAAAAATATTCAAAATACGATGCGTACAACATCGTAAGTATTTACAATCAATTAAAAAACAAAGGACAAAAAGGTTATGAGCCAATCGCTCTAAGCTACAATTTAACGGAAGAATCTGTGAGTAGCATCGAGGAAAGATTTGGAAAGAACCAAGGAATAGAGGTAGCGACAAGGTCAGTTAGATATTATCCTAATGGTGAAGAACTTAGCCACGTATTGGGATATATCGGAAAGATTTCTACTGAGAAAGAAATTGAAGAATACGTAAAACAAAAAGGCTACAGCAAGGATGCTTTGATAGGTAAAACTGGAATTGAAGAAAGCAAGGAAGATGCATTAAAAGGACAAGACGGATCTTTAAGGGTTATGGTCGACAGCAAAGGAAATAGAACTGAAACTTTGTCCGAGAAAAAAGCAATTCCTGGCGACAATGTGTATTTGAGTATTGACACTAATGTTCAAAGAGTTGCCGAAGAATCTTTGAAAAAATCTATAAAAGCCGTAAGCACTGGTGGAACTTATGTATCTGAATGGGGCGACAAAACTTTAGCTGGATATAAAAATGCAAAAAGTGGTGCAGCAGTTGCAGTAGATGTTGAAACTGGAGAAATACTTGCAATGGCTTCATTCCCATCTTATAATCCAAATTTGTTTTCAACGGGGATTTCACAAACTGATTGGGAAAGTTTACAAGCAGAAGATCCGAAAGATCCAATATCTCCAAGACCTTTGTATAACATACCAATGCAAGCGGCGATGCAACCAGGTTCTATTTTCAAACTTAACACTTCTCTTGCAGCATTAGAAGGTGGGTTTGATCCTTATCACGAAATAAAATGCGGAGGATACGTCGATGTTGGAGGTTCAATATTTGGTTGTTGGATATGGAATGAACATAAAGGAACTCACGGTAGCGACAATGTGATGAAAGCACTAAGAGACAGTTGTAACTACTATTATTATTCTCTAGCGCTTGGAAAGGATCAAAGACGTTCCAGGGATTTGGGATATCAATTGAGTGTTGACGAATTAGTGTCTACTGCAAGAAAACTTGGACTAGGCAGTAAAACAGGAATAGATATAAATGTTCCAGTCGAAAGTACAGGAACGGTTCCAGATCCATTAATAAAAGAAAATAACTTTAAAGCAATATTCAGAAGATTTTTGGAAAAAAACGCTGATAAATACGTTAAAGAAGGAGAAGTATTTACTGCAAAGGAAATGAAATCCAAAATCGACAAAATAATGTTACTTGCAGACGACAAAAATCTTCAAACTAGAAATAATATTATAAGCACATTGGATAGTTTGGGATTTGATGCAGAAAAGAAATTGGACGGAGAGAGAAATTCGTTCGCCGATAAAATCAAATTCGATTATTTGAGCCAATCAAAGTGGAATATCGGTGATATGTTGAACGTGGTTATAGGTCAAGGACAAAACGCATACACGCCACTTCAAATGGCAAGATATATGTCTGCATTTGCAAATAATGGATACTTGAACAAGTTATCGCTTGTAAATGAAGTAAAATCCAATGACAATTCCACATCGCTATTTAAAAACGAAAAGAAAAGCGAAAAAATCAAATTGAAAAATTACGAAAATTTGGAATATATCAGAAAAGGGCTTCACTTGGCTACGACTGAAGGCTACGAAAAAAATACTTTTAAAAACTTCCCAGTTTCTGCTGGAGTGAAGACGGGAACAGCACAAGTTGGTGTCAATCCAGTAACTGGAGAGACATATGATAACCATGCATGGATGATTGGATTTGCTCCAGTTGAAAATCCTAAAGTTGCAGTGGTAACAGTTATTATGCAAGGTGGAACGAGCACGAATAATGGACCAATGACAAGAGATATAATGGCAGAAGCGTTGAAATTAAAAAAAGAAAAATACGAAAAACAAGAAAATACTGAGAGTGAGAATGATATGCATGAAAACAGTACTCGTTAATTCACAATTACAAAAAAAGGCTTTGTTGATACAAAGCCTTTGTAATTTATTAGATGGAAAAATTTTAATAGTAAATTCAGAAAATTCAAGACAAATAGAATACGCATTAGGGGTGGAGGATTACTGCGTTTATGACACACTGGATGTCTTGAGTCAGGTTGTTGATTATAAGAAATCCATGGTCAAAATCACAGAAGATAGATACATTATACCTTCAACCATAAAACCTGAAAAATATTCTGCGTCAAATGAAGATTACGAAAATTTGCTAGACAATTTAAGTGAGTTTGACATTGTAATATTCACTGAAGATATTGGAATAGAATTTGATGAAGAAATAATGTGGGGAAATGAAGAAAAATCTCACGCAAAAAAATTGTATCAAATCACGGATTCATCATTTAAAAGGAAATCTGATTACAAATACATTGGAAAATTAGAGTTCACAAAAGAATACGAGAAGAAAATTAATTCCTATTCTGGAAATGTCGATGAAAAACTAACTGAAATTATCCAAAATTACAAACAAGACAAAGAAGCGAAAATCGGATTTTTCGATAGGATTTTCAAAAGATGAAATATCTATTCATAGACAAAAACACTTGGGGATATTATGATGATGAGCTTAAATTATTGGGAGATTACGATAGTGAACTTGGAAACATTTATGTAGCCAAAATCACAAAATACGATAAAAAACTCGACGCGTTTTTTATAGAATACGACAAAAAGAAAACAGGATTTCTGAATAATACAAAGTTCACCAAAAATTTGAAACCATCTGACGAAATAATAGTTCAGATGACAAAAGAATCAATAGGTGACAAATACCCCAAATTCACAACGAAAATTACGATTGAAACAGAAAATTTGAAATACACAAACGGCGACAAATTAACATTTGAAGGAAAACAAAAATACAAAGATATCGATGATTTCAAGCAAAAACACATATTTACAGGAATTGTCAAAGAGAATTTCTTCAAACAAGAAAATTCTCAACAAGAAAAAGAAATGAATTTCATTGTAAACAAATTACACTACATTGAAACAGAGAAGAAATTCCTTCCGATTCCTAAACTTTTGTACAAGAAAAATCCTGTAGACAAAATAATTCAAGAAGAAGATGTAGATTATTTGATAACTAATGACAGAATATTGTACAGACAGTACAAGGGGATTTTAAATGTAAAATTTGATGAAAATTACGATTATCACTATGATAATTTGATAAGTCGTGATATAATAGATAAAAATTCAGAAATAATAAAACTGGACAATAACGCAGAAATTGTCATTCAAAAAACAGAGGCAATGTGGGTTGTGGATGTGAATTCTTCGCAAATGATAATGAGTGAGGATTATTTTCACGAACTAAACACAAAAGCTTTGAAGAAAATTCATCAGATGATTTATTTGAAGAAAATGGTGGGAATGGTTATTGTGGATTGTGTCAGAGAAGGTGACAACAAAAAGTTATCAGATTTTATTGAAAATGAATTTTGTGAACCGAATATAAATTTCCATGGATTTAGCAATTTAAATCTATTAGAATTCACAGTAAAACTTGACAAATAAATGAAATTACTGTACAATTATTTGGTGTGTAACCGCTCGAATCGGGTTTTCAAACTTCAAAAGTACCTTGATTTGGCGAGTCTTAAAAATGAGGAGGTGCACTAAATGTTCGCAATTATTAAAACTGGTGGAAAACAATACAAAGTTTCTGAAGGAGATATCATTAAAGTTGAAAAAATCGAAGCTGAAGCAGGCGACAAAATCGAATTTGATCAAGTATTAATGGTAGCTGGAGACGATGTTAAAGTTGGAAGCCCTGTAGTAGAAGGAGCTAAGGTTTCAGCTGAAGTTTTGGATCAAAAGAAAGACAAGAAAATTGTTATTTTCAAGTTCAAAGCTAAGAAAAACTACAGAAAGAAAAAAGGTCACAGACAACCATATACATTAGTTAAAATCGAAAAAATTGATGCTTAATGGTAACTGTCGATATTTTTAGAAAAGACGAAAAATTTGTAAAAGTCAAATCAACAGGTCACGCTGATCATGGATCCTATGGAAATGATGTGGTGTGCAGTGCTATCAGTGTTTATTTGATTAATACTGTCAACACATTTACTGAAATACTTAAGCTTGGCTCTGATAAGTTGAAATTTCATTTTGAAAGCGGAGATGCTTCATTTGAAATAAACTATGACTTACTAAATGAGACTGAAATGATTCAGGTGGATATTTTGATGAAATCATTGGTATTCGCTCTGGAATCAATACGAAACGAAAATATAAAACACTTGAAAATTAACTATCGGGAGGTGTAATGATGATAAAATTAGATTTACAATTATTCTCTAGTAAAAAGGGAGTAAGTTCTACTAAGAACGGTCGTGATTCCGAATCCAAAAGATTAGGAACTAAAAAAGGTGACGGCCAATACGTTCTAGCTGGTAACATATTAGTTAGACAAAGAGGAACAAAAATACATCCAGGCAACAACGTTGGAAAGGGTGGAGACGATACACTTTTCACTAAAATTGACGGAGTAGTTAAGTTCGAAAGAATTGGTAAAAACAGAAAGCAAGTTTCTGTATATCCAAAAGAAGCTTAATTTTTTAGCAACACCTTTGTTATGATTATAAATTGGATTTCCTTTTTATAATCGTAAGGTGTTGCTTTTTTAGTGGGAAATAATGTAAACTTACAAGTATAGTGAGCATTAATAAAGAGGTGAAAAATGTTTATAGATGTAGCGAAGATAGAACTAAAAGCTGGAAAAGGTGGAGACGGTTCTGTTGCATTTAGAAGAGAAAAATACGAACCATCAGGAGGCCCTGCAGGTGGCGACGGCGGAGATGGCGGTAGTATTATAATTGTCGCAGACAAAGACATTAAAACTTTGATGGATTATAGTTACAAATCCATTTATAAAGCTGAAAATGGTGGCGACGGCAGAAACAAAAAACAATTTGGTAAAAAAGGTGAAGATTTAATTCTTAAAGTTCCAGTTGGAACTTTGATAAAAGATTACGATACAGATACGGTTATCTACGATGTAAAACACGACAAGGAAGAGTTTGTAATTTGCAAAGGCGGCAAAGGCGGAAAGGGAAATGTTCATTTTAAATCATCTATAAGACAAGCGCCAAGATTTGCAGAGCCTGGAGCAAAAGGTGAAGAAAAAACAATTAAGTTAGAATTAAAACTCTTAGCTGATGTTGGATTGATTGGTCTTCCTAATGTTGGGAAATCTACACTGTTGTCTATAATGTCAAACGCAAGACCTAAAATTGCAAATTATCACTTCACAACACTTGAGCCAAATCTTGGAGTGTGCAAAGTAGGAGAAAAAAGTTTCGTGCTTGCAGATATTCCTGGATTAATTGAAGGAGCAAGTGAAGGGCTGGGACTTGGTCACGATTTCTTAAAACACATTGAAAGAACTAAAATTTTAGTTCATGTGTTGGATATTTCTGGAAGTGAAGGAAGAAATCCAATCGAAGATTTTGAACTTATCAATAGTGAATTGGCTTCATACAATATCAAATTGAACGACAAGAAGATGCTCGTGGTTTTGAATAAAACTGACCTAGGGGCAGAAGATAATATAAAAGAATTTAGGGAAAAATATTCTGACAAAGTTGTTGAAATCGTAGAAATAAGTGCTGCTACAACTGAGAATGTGGACAAACTTATGTATTTGATTGCAGATACTTTGGATAGTATAGAAGATGATTATTCTACATTGGATGAACAATACGTTTACTTTGAAGAGGAAAAAGAACCTGATTTCAAAGTTCGAAAAGAAAACGAAAACTACATTGTCGAAGGTCCGTTGATTGAAAACTTAATTTACAGAACAAACTTTGAAGTGTACGAATCTGTTAACCACTTGCAAAAAGTTCTCGAAGACAAGGGAGTTATCCAACAATTAAAAGATCTTGGAATTCAAGATGGAGACAACGTAGTTATCGGTGATGTAGAATTTGATTTTTACGAATAGGAGATAAAATGATAACACCAAAACAAAGAGCGAAATTAAAAAAGATTTCTCACGGTTACAAACCACTTGTAAATATCGGCAAAGGTGGAATTTCAGAAAATACTTTGAAACAAATAGATGATACTTTGAACAAGAGAGAAGTCATGAAGATTAAAATTCTCAACAATAATTTGGACGATAGAGATATGTTGATAGATGAAATATTGACAAAACTTGACTGTGAATTTGTCAGATATATGGGAAATATTCTAACAATTTACAGAGAATCTAAAAACAAGGTAATAGATTTAGATGATTAAAGTCGGAATAATGGGTGGGACTTTTGATCCCATTCATATAGGACATTTGATATTAGCTATGGAAGCTATTAATTACAAAAATTTGGATGAAGTGTGGTTTATTCCTACTGGTAATCCGAATTTTAAGCAAGATAAAAATGTAACAGACAAACAAAAAAGATTTGAAATGGTGAAGATTGCCACACAGGATAACAAGAAGTTTAATGTATGTGATTATGAAATCAACAAAAATGGCGTGACGTATTCATGGGAAACTATGAAATATTTGAGAGAAAATTATGACTATGATTTTTATTTCATAATGGGCGAAGATTCGCTAATGAGTGTGGAAACTTGGGAAAATGCAGAAGATTTTTTAAAAAATACTAAGATTTTGGCTTGTATTAGAAGACAAGAAGAGATGTCCAAAATATATATAAAAATCGATGATTTAAAATCAAAGGGATATTTTGTGGAGAAAATTCCCACAAGTTTTATAGATATTTCTTCTACAAAAATCAGAGAGAAAGTTCAAACAAATCAGGATTTTAGGTATTTCGTGCCAAATCAAGTTTTTGAATATATTGTGAGAAACAAATTATATGAAAGTTAAAGAAATAGAAAATAATTTGAGTAAAATGCTCAAAAAAACAAGATACGAACACGTTTTGAGAGTGAGGGACAAAGCTATTGAATTAGCAAAGCTTTACAATCAAGATTCTGTAAAAATAGAATTAGCGGCGCTTCTCCACGACTGTGCAAAAAACAACGAAGAAATGTATTTGGATAAGTACAAGAAAGAATTTGAAGAGCTTAGAGATTTGAGAGGGAAAAATTCTGATATGGATAATCCTAAGTTGTTGCATTGCTATTTGGGTAGAATTGTCGCTAACAAAGAATACGGCGTGAATGACGATGAAATTTTGGATGCGATAGAATTTCACACAACTGGAAGAACTAATATGACTGATTTCGAAAAAATAATTTACTTGGCTGATAAGACCGAAGATAAGAGAGATTATGATGACGTTGATGAAATCAGAAGATTATCCAAAATAAATTTGAATAAAGCAATTGTCAAATCACTAGATGATACGATAAAATATCTTATAGAAGGTGAGAGGGAAATATCTATCACTAGTGTTAATGTCAGAAATTATTTATTGAAGGGAGTATAGATGACTGAATTAGAGTTAGTTCAAAAAGCAATAGACGATAAGATTGGAAAAGACATTGTAACTTTGAAATTAGATTCAGCTGTTGCAGATTATTTTGTGATTGCAACTGCCAATGCACCTAACCACGCTCAATCTATTATTGATGAAGTGGAAAAAGTGTGCGACGAAAATGGTTTTGAGATTTTAGGAAAAGAAGGTTACAGCGAAGGTAACTGGATTTTGCTAGATCTTAATGATATTATAGTACATGTATTTACAGAAGAAGCACGTTCTTTCTACGATATAGAAAGATTGTGGAATTAGGAGGACAGTATGAAATTTTTACATTCAGACAAAGCACCTGCTGCAATTGGACCATATTCACAAGCAACATCTGCTAACAAAACAATTTATGTATCAGGACAACTTCCAATCGTTGATGGAGAGTTACAAACTGATATAAAAAAAGCTACAAAAGCATCATTAGATAATATTTTACATATTATCGAAACGGAAGGCGGAAAAGTAGAAAACATCGCAAGAGTTGGCGTGTTTATGCAAGATTTATCACAATTTTCTGATATGAACGAAGTTTATGCAGAATTTTTTGGAGATCACAAACCAGCAAGAAGTGCAGTTCAAGTTGCAGCTCTTCCAAAAGGAGCAATAATCGAAATAGAAGCGATAGCTGAATTAGACTAAGAATTTTTCCTCTGGGTAGATTTTACTCAGGGGATTTTTTTTGCTTAAATCGTATTAAATTGTTAAGCAATTGTATTAATTCGTTTTGAATGTCAACAATTATCAAAATTGATACCATTTTGTAACTTTTTATGATATTATGTATGTATATTAGGAGGTTGTATCTATGAAGAACTTAAAAGATATTGCTAAGGTATCGTTTGTCGCACTGTCTGTGTCATTAATGATCTCAACAGGATCTATGGCTCAAACAGAAAATGATAAGAAAGATGTAGAAAACGAGCTTAGTGCCAAATATACATCAATTAGCACACACAATCAAAGTAAGTTGACTAAGAAAGCTAAATTGGGATACGCTAACGTAGACAACTTACAAAATGAAAAAAAGGAAAATGATGATTTGAATCGCAAAGATTTAAAATCAACAGATTCAAATAAAGATATTAAGGAAAAATCAGAAAAAAAAGAAGCTTTAGAGTCTACAAAAGATGAAGAAGAAACTGAAAAAGAAGTTGTATCTGAAAAATCAGATATAAAAGATACAGAAGAAGTCTTAGAAGATTCGCCTATTAAGACTGAGAAACCTGTATCAAAGGAAAATTCAGAAGAACAAGTTTCTGAAGAAACTGATGACAAAAAAGCGCAAGATGAAGAAGTAAAAGCATTAAATTCTTCTGGACAAATCATTCCTTCTAGAATTGCAGGTCAAAACAGATACGAATCTGCTGCACAAATTTCAAGAGAACAATTCACTAATGCTAAGAAGGTTATTGTTGTTAATGCACAAAAATACGCCGATGCATTGAGTGCAACGACTTTGTCTGATGGAAAATATTCTATTTTGTATACAGAAAAAGAGTCTCTTCCAACAGCTACAAGAAATGAAATTCAAAGACTTAACCCTGTAGAAGTGTATCTTCTTGGTGGTCAACAATCCATTAGTTCTGGAATTGAAAACATATTAAAGAAATACTCAAATAAAGTTACTAGAATTGCCGGAAGAGACAGATACGAAACTAGCGCAAAGGTAGCAGCTATGAGTAAGAAAAAGAACGTAGTTATTGCAAGTGGAGAAAACTTCAGTGACCCACTTTACGCATCTTCTTACGCTTATTCAAATAACGCCAAGATTTTGTTGAGTTCTGGAAAAACTTTGTCCAGACAAACAAGAGATTATTTAGCTAGAAATAAATCTAGTATTGGAAAAGTGACAGTTGTTGGTGGAGGACAATCCATCTCATCAGCTACAGTTAAATATATTCAATCAGTCACTGGCAAAAATGTTAGTAGAATTAGTGGCAGAAACAGATACGATGGATCGGTAAAAGTGGCTAATTCTATGAACAAGGACAAAGTGTTCATCGCAAGTGGTGAAGATTTTGCAGATGCACTTGCTATAAGTCCGTTGGCCCAAAAATTAAATGCACCGATTTTATTAAGCTCAAGAAGTAAACTAGACACAAGTGTAATTGCTTTTTTGAATAATTTCAAGAATTCAATCAAGGATGTATTTATTGTTGGTGGTTATAGAACAATTGATAACAATGTGTATGGTACTGTTCAAAATGTTTTGAAAAAACAAATTGCAAAACCAAAACCACAACCAAAACCACAAGCAAAACCAAAACCACCAGTTGTCAAAGATGAAGTATCAGATATAATTGAAGAAGATAAAGCGATAGGTTTGCACGATTTCGTGGTTGCCAAACACTCAACAAAACTTTACAATGATGCAAATAGTTCTGCAAAATCTGTGAGAAATATCAACACTTCAACAGTTATGCAAGTTATAAATATTTTAAATAATGGATGGATGCAATTGGATATAAATGGATTTAAAGGATATGCAAAAATTGATGATTTTGGAATGTTTAATCCTAACAAATACAGATTAGTATTTCAACAAGGAGCAGATCTTTCAAAATTCAACCGCAATGTAAATATGAAACTAGCTAAGCAAAACGGAATGGATTTTGTAATATTAAAAGCAGGTTCCGGATACAGTGGTGAAGATCCAAAATTCCAACAAAACTACAGAAATGCAAAAGCAGCTGGATTGAACGTTGGAGCATATTGGTATTCATACGCTGTAAATGTTGAAGAAGCTAAGGAAGAAGCTGTAAGATACTTGAAAATATTGGGCAAAAAACAATTTGAATACCCAGTATATTTGGACTTCGAAGATCCTTCACAACTTAGAATTCCAACGAAAACAAAAACAGATATGGCGATTGCCTTTATGAGTATTCTTGAAAAGAATGGATACTACACAGGATTGTACAGCTCGGGATCTTGGATTAACAATCAATTTGAAAGAAATAGATTGAAAGATTACGATATTTGGATTGCACATTGGCACGTTACATGTCCTAACTGCTTCACACCTGATTATGGAATGTGGCAATTTACAAATAAATCAAAAATAAAAGGCGTTCCAGATACCGGAGAAGGCGGAGTAGACATGAACTATTCCTACAAAAACTATCCAAAGATTATCAAAAATGCCAAACTAAATAATTTTTAAATTAGAGCTCTGAAAAAGGGCTCTTTTTAAATGCGTATAATTTACAAAAAATATGGTATATGGTAAAATTTGAGTTAGTTAAAAGGAGTGAATGATATGAAATTAGGTATTGTGGGGCTTCCAAATGTAGGAAAGTCCACACTTTTTAATGCGATAACAAAAGCAGGTGCAGAAATGGCGAATTATCCATTCTGTACGATAGATCCTAACATCGGACTTGTAAATGTTCCTGATGAAAGAGTGTATAAATTAGCAGAACTTTTTAATTCCAAGAAAGTTATTCCAGCGACTATCGAATTTTACGACATTGCGGGTCTTGTAAAAGGCGCAAGTAAGGGCGAAGGTTTGGGAAATAAATTTTTGGAAAATATTAGAGAATCCGATGCGATTGTAGAAGTTCTAAGATGCTTTGAAGATGAAAACATAGTTCACGTTGATGGTTCAGTTGACCCACTTAGAGATATTGAAACTATAAATTACGAACTTATTTTGTCTGATTTGGAAATGGTAGAAAGAAGATTGGAAAAATCCAGAAAAGCTTTGAAAGGTAATAAGGATTTGAAGGAAGAAGTGGATCTTCTTGAAAAAATCTACGACGTTTTATCAGAAGGAAAATCAATCAGAATCTTGGATTTGGACGAAGATGAAATGAAACTTATGAGAAGCTTCAATCTTTTGAGTGTAAAGCCAATAATTTACGTGTGCAATGTAAGTGAAGACGAAGTAGCAGATGCTTACGAAAACAACGAAATGGTTCAAAAAGTTAAAGATTTTGCAAAATCAGAAGATGCAAAAGTAGTTGTAATCTCTGCGCAAATTGAATCAGAAATTTCTGCGTTGGATAGCGAAGAAGACAAGAAGGAATTTTTGGAAGCAATTGGACTTGAAAAATCAGGGATTGATGATTTGATTACACAAAGTTACGATTTGCTTGGACTTATGAGCTTCTTGACAACTGGTGAAGATGAAACTCGTGCATGGACTATCAAGAAAAATACTCCTGCAGTACAAGCAGCTGGTAAAATCCACACAGACATTCAAAGAGGATTCATCAGAGCAGAAATCGTAAATTACGATGATTTGATCGAATTAAAATCTATGCCTGCAGTCAGAGAAAAAGGACTTATGAGATTGGAAGGCAAGGAATATTTGATGCAAGATGGAGATGTAGTTCATTTTAGATTTAACGTTTAAAATAAAAACACATATAAGTATCAAAAACCAGTTAAAGGGATTGGTAATATATTAGAATATAAATCAAAACCGTATTAGCTAAGAATATCATTCGTAAAAAATAATTACAAATTCTAGCGAAATGAAGCGTTAAAAAATCTCATTGTTTGAGTGCGTAGCACGAGTTTGAGATTTTAGCTTCATAAGCTTTGAATTTGTTTATTTTGGGAGACAGATATTTGTGCTAATTGGTTTTGGTTTTTTTATTAGCATAATTTACAAACTAGGTATTAATTCACCTAGTTTTTTTGTTAGCGTGAAAACAAACATCGTTATTTTTTGTGATATAATTATTATAACTACGAGGAGGTAATTTATGATTACAGAAAGATTAGAAAAGCTAAGAAAAAAAATGAGTGAAAGAAATATCGATGCTTATGTTGTATTATCGAGCGATCCTCATACATCTGAATATTTAGCAGATTATTATAAGACTAGAAAATATATTACTGGATTTAGTGGTAGTGCAGGAACTGCTGTAATTTTGAAGAAAAAAGCGGCTTTGTTTACTGACGGAAGATATTTTATTCAAGCTGCAAAAGAACTTGAAGGTTCTACTGTAGATTTGATGAAAATGGGAGAACCTGGCGTTCCTACTTTGATTGAATATTTGAAAGAAAATGTTCCTGAATGTGGAAAAATCGGCGTTGACGGACTTACTTTGGACTATAACGATTATTATCAATGGTTAGAAAAATTAGGCGACAGAATGATAATCACTGATGTGGATTTTGTTGGTGATATTTGGGAAGATCGTCCTGAAAAGCCAAACTCAAAAGCTTATGCATTTGATGTAAAATACTGTGGAAAAGATACTAAGACCAAATTAAAAGAGTTAAGATATTTTATGGATTCTAACGATTGTGATTACAATTTTATAGGCTCTTTGGATGATATTTGCTACCTTTACAATATTAGAGGTAACGATGTTTTGTACAATCCTGTTATCATAAGTTATGCATTGGTTGGAAAAGATTTTGCTAATTTGTACATTGATGATGAAAAAATCGACGATGATTTGATTGAATTATTAAAAGAACAAGGTGTTACTGTAAAAGGTTACGAAAAAGTGTTCGAAGATTTGAGTGAGCTTCCAGGAAAAAGTGTTTTATTCTTGGATCCTTCTAAGACAAATGTAAGAATTTACAATTCAATTAATTCAAATATCAGAATTTCAAAAGGAATTCAACCTACAACTTTGATGAAGGCTCACAAAAACGAAACAGAAATTAAAAATCAAAAGAATGCTTACATCAAAGATGGTGTTGCGTTGGTTAAGTTTTTCAATTGGGTAGAAACAGGTACTCCAACTGGAAATGTTACTGAAATGAGTGCAGCAGATAAGTTGAGATATTTCAGAGAACAAGGCGATTTGTTCATGGATTTAAGTTTCGGTACTATATCTGCATACGGAGAAAATGCGGCACTTCCTCATTACGAACCATCAGTTGATCATCCAGTCACTTTACAACCAAAGGGATTGTATTTGGTTGATAGTGGTGCGCAATATTTGGATGGAACTACTGATATTACTCGTACGGTTGCTCTTGGTGAATTGACTGATGATGAAAAACTACACTATACTTTAACATTAAAATCACACATCAATTTGATGACTACAATCTTCCCTAAAGGAACAAAATCATCGAGCTTTGATCCAATTGCAAGAAGACCTATTTGGCAAGAAATGTTGGATTTCAGACACGGCACAGGTCACGGTGTGGGATTCTACCTTGGAGTTCACGAAGGTCCACAAAGAATTGCATCAGTAAATAATGATATCGACATGGACGAAGGAATGGTTACTAGTGACGAACCAGGAATTTACATTGAAGGTTCACACGGAATTAGAATAGAAAATATTATGCACTGCATCAAAGTTGGAGAATCTGAATTTGGAGAATTCTTGGGATTTGAATCATTGTCTATTTGTCCAATTGACACAAGACCTGTTATCAAAGAAAAGTTACTTCCTTTCGAATTAGAATGGTTGAACAATTACAATAAAGAATGCTACGAAAAATTATCACCATACTTGGAAGGATCTGACTTAGAATATCTTGAACAACAAACAAAAGCAATATAGAAATGTTTGATATAAAAAAAGAACTGCAAAAAGTACCTCACAAACCAGGCGTGTACATTATGCACGATAAAACAGACGATATAATCTACGTTGGCAAGGCGATTGATTTGAGAAGACGTGTGGGTCAATATTTTGATTCATCAAAAAAACTCGCAAAGGTTGCTGCAATGGTAAGTCACGTAGAATATTTTGAATATATTATCGTGAATAATGAATGTGAAGCTTTGGTTCTGGAATCAAACTTAATCAAGAAAAACAGCCCGAAATACAACATCGTTTTAAGAGACGATAAGCAATATCCATACATCAAAATCACGAACGAAAAGTTTCCAAGAGTCTTGAAAACTAGACGTGTTTTGAAGGATAAGGCAAAGTATTTTGGGCCTTTTCCTAATGCTTATGCAGTTAATGATATTATAGATTTAATTCATGAAACGTACAAAATCAGAACGTGTAATTTGAATTTTGACAAGGGTCAAAAGCTTAAGAGACCTTGTTTGAATTATTATATCAATCGTTGTGACGGAATGTGCGTTTATGATGTTAACGAAGAAGATTACAACAAAGAATTGTTAGAAGTGGAAAATTTCTTGAATGGTCGTGAAGATGACTTGACTAAGAAATTGACCGATAAAATGATGGCTGCATCCAAGAATTTGAACTTTGAATTGGCAGCGAAACTCAGAGATTCTATCGCAAATATTCAAGTGATTTTGGAAAAACAAAACATTACCAACACCAAGGGGTTGGATTTGGATATGATATCTATGGCTAGAGAAGCGGAGACTGTATGCGTTCAAGTATTTTTCATGAGAAATGGCAAAATCATCGAAAGACAACATTTCATTATCGACAATAAATACGAAGAATCAAACGAACACATTGTAGGAGAATTTTTTAAACAATTCTACATTGATTTGACTTACGTTCCGAAGCAAATCCTAACCGATATTGAAATCGAAGACAGAGAGCTTATCGAAGAAATGCTAACTGAGAAAAAAGGTTCCAAGGTCGAAATTAAAATTCCTAAAAGAGGTAACAAGACTGATCTCTTGGAAATGGTTCGAGTAAACGCAAAAGAAGTACTGGACAAATACATTTCCAGACATTTGAAAAGAGAACGTAATCGTGAGAACGCAATCTTAGATTTACAAGACATCACAGGGGTTAAACCAATTGATAGAATTGAATGCTACGATATTTCCAACACAAGTGGTGTAGATTCTGTGGGAAGTATGATTGTGTTCAAAAACGGGGCTAAATCTTCCAAAGATTATCGTAAATTTAAAATAAAAACTGTAGAAGGTGCCGATGATTATGCATCGCACAGGGAAGTATTGACGAGAAGATTCAGAAGACTTTTGGATTCTGATAAAAGAGACAACAGCTTTGATGAAATGCCTTCTATAATTTTGATGGATGGTGGCAAAGGTCAAGTCAACATCGCAAAAGAAGTGTTGAACGAATTCAACTTGGATATCCCGATTTTGGGTCTTGTAAAAGACGATAAGCATAGGACGCGTGGAATAATTTACGAAAACGACGAAATCAGGTTGAAAGTGAACACTCCTTTGTACAGGTTGTTGTTTGCGATTCAAGAAGAAACACACAGATTTGCAATCAATTATCACAGAAAACTTCACGAAAAAAACTTCAAGAAATCTGAATTGGACAATATAGCTTTAATAGGAGAAAAAAGAAAAAAAGCTTTGATGAAACATTTTAAAACTATTGACAGAATAAAAAAAGCCAGTGTAGAAGAGCTTTGCGAAGTTGATGGAATGAATGAAAAAGCAGCAGAAAATATAGTGAATTATTTTAAGCAATAATTTGCTATATTTTTTATTGTAAAGAAATATTGATTGATGGTAATATATAAGGTAGTGAAGGATGGATGGTTTATGACAAGAAAAAATTCTACTTTAATTAAAATGATAATGCTTTCAATATTTGTAGCAATAGGAGTTGTTATATCTCCAATTTTGAGAGTGGTTGGATTTTGTCCGACACAACATTTTGTAAATATCGTGTGTGCGGTATTTTTGGGACCATGGTATGCACTTTTGTGTGCTACGTTGATTGGGATAATCAGAATGTCACTAATGGCAATTCCACCGTTAGCGCTGACTGGAGCTGTGTTTGGGGCGTTTTTATCAGGTGTGCTATATAATAGAACGAACAAATTAATTATGGCTTGTATCGGAGAAGTTATTGGAACTGGAATAATTGGATCGATAGTAAGCGTTCCTGTTATGAAGTTTTTCTTCGGAAAGAGCAATTTGACGTTGTTTTTCTACACGCCATCATTTGTGCTTGCGACTTTAATGGGAGCGACTGTAGCATTTGCATTTTTAAAGGCTATGCAAAAAAATAAAATGCTAGATAAATTAAAGGACAGTATCAATGGATAATTTAGTTCAAAAAATGTCAGAGATTTACTCTGATTTGTACAACAGTAATAATCTAATTCATTGCCTTACGAATGCGATTTCTATCAATGATATGGCAAACGCTGTACTAAGTATAGGCCAAAGTCCATTTATGGCAGATAATCCACGAGAAGTTGAAGATGTTACTAGAAATTCTGATTCCCTGTTGGTAAATTTAGGAAACATTACGGATTATAGGATAGAGTCCATCAAAAAATCAGTAAGAATTGCAAATGAAAACAACATTCCAATTACTTTGGATTTGGTTGGAGTTAGTGCATCAAAATTAAGACTGGATTTGACTTTAGATATTTTGAAAAATCACACAATAACTTGTATTAAAGGAAATTACAGCGAGATAAAATCACTGTTTATTAAAGATTTAAGTACAAAAGGTGTGGATTCCAAAAAACTGGAAGTAGACGATGTGATTAATTATTGTAAGAATTTACACGGAAAATACGATTCGATAATTGTGGCAACGGGGCAAACTGATATTGTGTGTTCAGATGAGATTTATCTGCTTAATAATGGCGATGAAAGGCTATCAAAAATCACTGCGACAGGTTGTGTTGTGGGAAGTTTGATAGCGTGTACACTTAGCGCATCCCAATCGATAGAAGCATGTGTTCTAGCAATTAGCATGATGAATATTAGCTGTGAAATGGTGGATAAAAGTGTTGGACTTAGTTCTTTCAAAATCGGTTTGTACGATAATTTATCCAAAATAAAATGGGAACAAATAAAGGAGAATATAAATGCGAGAAAAGTTGAATCTTAGCTTGTACTTGGTTACTGATAGGACAAATGTTAAAGATGAGGAAGATTTTTTAATAAAAATTGAAGATTCTCTTAAAGGTGGAGTAACATTGGTACAACTAAGGGAAAAAAATATCTCTACAAGAGAATACATAGACTTGGCGAAAAAAGTGAAGGTAATTTGTGACAAGTTTGATGTGCCGCTTTTAATTGACGACAGAATTGACGTTTGCTTGGCAAGCGAGTGTGCAGGAGTTCATCTTGGAGATGAAGACATGGAAATAAAAGATGCAAGAAGAATTCTTGGAGATAATTACATTATTGGCGCAACTGCAAAAAGTGTTGCCAGAGCTATACAATGTGAAAAAGAAGGCGCAGATTATCTTGGAGTTGGGGCGATTTATCCGACGAAAACCCACGTTAAAACGAAAATAACATCGGTTGAAACTCTAAGAGATATCAACAATAGCATAAGCATAAAAACTGTCGCTATTGGCGGTTTAAATGAGGATAACATAGATGTATTAAAAAACAGTGGTGCAAGTGGGATAGCAGTCGTAAGAGCGTTGATGAATGACGACAATCCACAAGAAAAAGCGCACAGATTATTAGAAAAATCAAAACAAGTTTTAGAATTGAGGTAATTATGAAAAACAAATTTAAATTAGTATTGTTAGTTATGGTGTTGATGTTGGTTATGGTATCTTGCAAAAAAGCAAATCCAATCACACTTCCAAATATAGATGATTCACAAGTAATCACAGTTACAAAAATCGAAGAAAACAAGGAAGGACCAACAGCATCCATCACTTCGAAAAAAGATATCGTAGACACAATTAAATTGATAAAAGAAAAAGCAAAACCAACTAGAAAAAAATCAAACAACGACACACCTGCGAATACAAAAGATTTTAGAAAAATGGAAATCTACTACGGAAAAGACGAAAAAATGACGTTGTATTTGTATCAAAACAAAAAATACTACATTGAAAAACCATACGAAGGAGTGTGGGAAATCGACAAGGATACGTTTAACAAATTAATCGGTGCAATGTAGTTTTATAGAAGAAATTTATTGTGTAGATAAACCATCATACACGAATATCTAGACTTCAAAAATTGTTGATTTCTAAATCTCAAATTCCTAAAATTGCAAACTCGTTTACACTCAAACAATGCAATTTTTAACGGATTTATCGATTTGAAATCAAATCAATTTTTTCCGTATGATATTCTTAGTATGATTGGTTTACTACTAAATACGAGTAATGATTTAGAGTGCATTTCGATGCGCTCTTTTTTCTTTGAAAAAATATTGCATCTGTGTCTAATTTGTATTATAATAAGTAATACAAGGAGGGCAGAATGATTAACATAAATACGACGAGTGATGTTCCAATTTACACTCAAATTCGAAACGAGATTATTAGAGAAATTGCCAATGGGAACTTACAAAATGGCGACGAACTTCCTTCTGTTAGACAATTTGCAAATGATTTGGGAATTAATCCTATGACGATTAGCAAAGCTTACAATATTTTGAAGGACGAAAAAATAATTGTAATAGATAGAAGAGTTGGTGCGAAGATTTGCGTGGACGAAGGTTATTCACGAAATTCATTTGAAGATGAATTGAAACTACTGTTAATGGAAGCGAAAATTCGTGGCAAATCACAAAAGGATATTAAAAATATAGTGGAGGAAATTATAAAATGATGTTGCAATTTATTTTATTTTTTAGTTTGGTGTTTATTTTGTTTATCATGCGAAGATTTAACATATATACATTGAAAATAAACGATACATTTATGTTGTTTACAAATTTTCCAAGAGGTCATGAAGATGATGAGTTCATCGTCGATTTGCTGGGAAAAACTAAGAAAAAATTGAATATTTTATTTGCAGTGAGTATTGTTTTATCTTTAATTGTGTTACTTGATTATGATTGGATAATGCTTGTGTATTACAATTTAATAGTCGTTTATCTTGTGAGTGCAAATATTATCGAATACAACGCAATGAAAGTAATACGACAATACAAAAAGGACAATAATATATCGACTGAGAGTAGTATTTTGACGTATGATTTGAAGACTTCAAGAGATATTGAAAAAAAGAAAATCAAACTAAAAGCCTGGATAATTCCGCTGGTAGTTCAAATCGTATTGTTGGTAGCTTTTTTCAAAAACAGCGAGATGTTCTTCGTCTACATTTTGTTGCTAGTCGCAATGAGTGTGAGTACAATATTAACGGGATGGTTTTTGGGAAGGAAAAACACCAAAGTTTATTCGACTAATTCTGAAGAAAACTTAAAGTTGAATGAAGAAAGCATCATAAAAGTGCAACAAACAATGTATGCGATATATATTATGTTTATAGTTTTGGGGTTTGTTGTAGCTTATTACTCATCAAAAGACATTTACAAGATATTTCCAATATTTTCGTATATTGTTTTGTACACGTTAGCGATAATATTGGCTCTTTTTAAATATCAAACCATAGCAAAAAACTTAACTGCGATTAATAGCGACTTGTACAATGGGGACTTCTTTGATCCGTGGGGTTATTATAATCCGAAAGATGACAGGCTTATGGTTGAAGATGTAAGCGTAAGAAATGGGAATATGACATTTAATAGGGCAAAATTATCAGGCAAAATACTATATGCATTGACTGCTGTATTATTGATTTCAGTTGAATTTTTGATGATAAATATGAGTTTACCAAAAACGTATACTGTAGATAACACGCCAAGCACTCTTACAATCACTGAATCTATTTATACTACTGTAATCGACAAAAAATCAATCGAAAAAGTTGAGCTAATCGAAGATATCAACAAAACAGATGGCGTTAGATTAAATGGAACATCATTGAAACACTATTCCTATGGGAAATTTAATATCAAAGGAATAGGAAATTGTGATGTGTACATTCATAACGACACTCCAAAGGCTATTTGGATTAAGACTAAGGATAACAAAAACCTTGTGTTTAATTTCCCAACTGTAAAAGAAACTGAAAACTTTTATAAAAACTTACGCTAAGATTTGTATTTGTGGTAAAAAAGTTTACTAAAAAATAGGCAGAATAGGTAATAAAAAAGCAATGATTCTCCGTGAATCATTGCTTTTGAATTTAACCTAATAATCTTCTTGCTGTAACGAATGTTCTTAGGTAATAGCTTGAGTTGATATCTGATAAGATAACTCCTGTTGATGGTGTAGAAGCGTGTATTAATTTGTTGTTACCAACGTAAATTCCAACGTGACTTATTCCGCCACCACCTGTTGCAAAGAACATCAAATCGCCTTTTTTCAAGTTTGATTTGGAAACTTTGTGTCCATAAGAAACTTGTGCTCTTGAACTTGGGCTAATTCCTATACCATAAGCTTGTTTATAAAGGTAAGATGTAAGTCCTGAACAGTCGAATGATCTAGGGCCGTGAGTTCCCCAAACGTAAGGTTTACCTAATTGTTTGTAAGCAAGATTTACGATTTTGTCTAATTTACTAGTTTCTTTTTGAGGTTGTTTTTTAGGCACATTTACTAATGCATCTACTTTTGGTTTTGCTTGTAGTGATTTACCAGCTAACAAATCTTTAATTCCATTTACTACGAAATTATCTATAGTGTTTTTGCCGCCAAATACCATTGTGTACATGATGTTTGATTTGTTTTGTCTGAAGAAAGATTCCACAGAGTTTGATTTTTGTTCTTGTGTTTTGTAATCTTCGTTTCTTGGAACGTCCATCTTCTTAACCAAAACAATTGGGGCGTTGTATTTTTGAGCTACAGGAGATGCAGCAAGTACATCTACAAATTTTTCTCCACTAGCTACGATTGTTCTTTCAGAATTTACACCTACTTGTTTTGCAACTTTTACAGATGTTTGGTATCTGTCAGATCCTGCAATTCTAGTAACTTTTGCAAGTTTTGAAAGTTCGTTTTCAACAGCTTTTGAAACAGAATTTTCTCCACCTACTATAGTGATGTCTCCCAAAAGGCCTTTTTTGCTAAAAGAATTTAAGTATTCTTTGATTGATTTTGGCACTTCATTCTTTTTAACTAAAAGAACAGGAGCGTTCTTTTTCTTAGCTAAAGAAGTTGAAGAAATAGAATCTGCAAAGTTTTCACCAGATGCGATAACTACGTTTTGTTTCTTGTTAGAAACTGGGTGAGATGTAGTAGCTGATTTTGCATTAACTTCGTATCTGTCTTTGCCTTTAACTCTGATGACTTCAATTCCCAAACCATTTAATTCTTTAACTACTTTTGAACTAATAGTTTTTTCGCCACCAGTTATGTAGACTTTTTTGACACCTTTCAAAGCTTCTTTTGTCAAGTTGTCTAGTTTGTTGGAATCAGTGTAAAGAATAGGTGATTTACCATTTGAAATGTTTGTTGCACTGATTGAATCCGAAAATTCGTTTGAATTAACAACTACAGCAGTGTCTGCGTTTTTGAATTCTTTTTCTTTGATTTTCTTAGCTGTTTCAAATCTGTTTTTTGCGTCTATTCTTTCTGTTTTTGCACTTTTTTGTGATTTAACTTCAGCTTCTTTTTTTTCTGTATTATTTTGATTTTTATTAGATATTACTTTATTATTTTCATCTAGCTTTACTTGTATTTTGATTGCTGTTTCAGTTTTACTTGAATTATCTAATATAGCTTTAACGTTTGTTTCTGACTTGTTATTTTCATTATCTGCAAATGAAATATTTGCTCCCAAAGATAATGATACAGCCAAAGTCATAACAAGAAGTGGCTTCTTAAAATTATTCATGTATCCTCCTAATATACTTCAATGAGCTAATTTTAATTGCTCATTATTTTTGTAACCGATTTGTAACTTATTCAAATTACTCTAATAGTTTACAAGAATTTTTCATAACTTTCAAACAAATTTGACATTTATTGGTTTAATTTGCACAATGTGCTAGATTTTATGTAAAATTTGCTCAAAACTATTTACAAATTGAAAAATTTGTGAATTGCTTGAAAATCATACTTCCCATAAAATAGGGAATAGTTTGTAACCAATTTGTAACTTTTAGGGGAAAATATGAAATGCGCCACTCAAAAGCTTAATTATTTAAAAAATGTAACAATTGCTGGTTTTTATGAAAAATCGCTTAAAATTTATTTGGTAACGACTGAAAACAGACATTATTTCACAAAATCATTGTAAAAAATTACATAAAAAAAGCACTGATACATCAGTGCTTAGTAGTTTATATTATAAGATGTAGATTTTGACGTTTCTAACTCCCCAGTTACGAGATTGAGCTCTAGTATCCATAACTACATCAATTTTATTTCCTTTAATAGCTCCACCAGTGTCTTCTGCTGTAGCAAATCCATATCCTTCTACATATACTCTTGTTCTCAAAGGAATAACTCTTGGGTCTACTGCTATAACACCGCGTCTAATTTTAGTTCCGATTGCTGTTACATTCCATCCACCGTTTTCTCTAGGATCAGAAGTGTAAGCTGTGGATCTTACTGTAAATACTCTTTTTGCTTTTGCAAGTTGAGCTTGTAATGAATCTACAGGTTTTTTAACCTTTTTAGATTTTTCAGTTGTACTTTTTCTTAGTTCAGCTTTTTCTTTTTTGTATAATGCATCTGCTTTTGGTGCAGTTTTAAGATTTTTACCTGCTAACAAATCAGCGATTGATGATGATACGAAATCGTGTACGGAATGATTTCCTTCACAAACTATAACTTGGTCTATCGATTTGTTGTTCTTAAAGAATGCTTCCATAGTAGAGCTTTTGTCGTTTGAAGAATAATCTTTTGCTCTTGTTACATCGTTAGGTTTTGTCAATATTAAAGAAGCATTTAACTTTGTAGCAACAGGTGACATTAATAATGCATCGTTATAACCATTACCTTCAGCTACGATTACTCTTTTTGCGTTAGGGTTAACTTGTTTTGCAACTTTTACGTTAGTAGTGTATCTGTCATGACCAGCAATCCTACTTACATTGTTGCTAAAAGTTCTTAAGTAAGATTCTACTTGTTGAGATACTGATAAGTTACCACCAACGATTGTTATACTTCCTATAGCATTGTTTCTCTTTAAAGATAACAAATAACCTTTTATAGATGTAGGAACTTCATTTTTTCTAACGAAAAGTATAGGAGCTTTTTTGTTTTGAGCTAAAATAGCAGATGATATAGCGTCACTATGATTTTCGCCTGAAGTTATAAGTATATTTGTTTTTTGTTTTGTATTTGGATTATGTGTTTTTGCTGCAACTTTAGAATTAACTTCATATCTATCATGTCCAGCAATTCTTTCAACAATTATTCCCAAACTTTTAAGTTGATTTACTACAGAATTGCTAACGGATTTTTCTCCACCTAAAATGTAAACTTTTTTAGGTTTGTTAGCTTTTAGGTTTGCTAATGTTTTACTATCTAATGAAGATTGGTTAGTAAATAATATTGGAGTGTTACCTCTTGATAGTGAAACAGCAGATAGTGAATCTACAAATGTTGAGCTATTTGTCAAAATAACTGTATTTGATTTTGAAAAATATTCATTTCTTATCTTAGTAGCTGTTTCAGACTTACTTGATGAAGTGATTTTCTTCACATCGGCTCTTTTAACTGCTTTTACTTCAGCAGGTTTTTTCAAAAGTTCTTTTGAATCTTCAAAGCCTTCTGTCAAATCTTCTTTTGTAGTTTCTTTTTTATCTTCTTTTTCAGTATTTTCAGTATTAACTTTTTCAGTTTGTTGTGTACCATTGGATTTGATGGAATCCTCTGTATTCACATTTTCTTGATCTTTAATTGTATTTTGCAAATTTGTAGTGTAATTTAAAGCGTCGTGTTTTACTTCTTCTACAAGCTTTGTATTGTCAACATCAGCAAATGAAGAAGTTGCATTTAAAGCAGAAAAGGTAAACATTAATCCCATCACTAACAATGGTTTTTTTAGATTGTTCATTTTTCCTCCTAATTTTACGATTAAAAGTTTTTAATCTGCAAATTTAATATAATATATTGTAACACATTTGTAACTTGTTGTAACTTTTTTGTAATAAATTAGGTTAAAAAAACGTTAAATATTACAAAAACGTAACAATTAAGTTGTGATTTCGTCATTTATTATCGAAGATTGTTTGCTTATATACAGATTAGATAATAAAATATAATAAGGAGGGAACTTATGAAAACAGTAAAATTAAGTGCGGTTGTTAAAAAATTAGATTTGCACGTTGTAAGGACAAGTTCTGATTACGAAACAATTGAGATTACAAATTCTGAAATAAACAGACCAGGGTTGCAATTATCTGGTTTTTTGGAAGAATTTCCATACAAAAGGATACAGTTGTTCGGAAAAGCTGAGCTTGCGTATTATATGGCGATGGATATGGAGCTTAGAAAAGAAAGAATAAGAGCAATGATGGAATATGATATTCCTTGTATAGTGTTTTCTCATTATGCTCAAATTCCTGATGAAGTTAGAAAATTAGCTGAAGAATACGACAAAACTCTATTAATTTCTGACAGAACAACTACCAGACTTATCTCAGCATTGGATGAAGTATTAGAATATTTCCTAAGTGAGGAGGACACAATACATGCTTCTTTATTAGACGTATTTGGTATGGGAGTTTTATTGATGGGAGACAGTTCTGTAGGCAAAAGCGAAACGGCTTTAGATTTGGTTACTAGAGGTCACAGACTTATAGCCGATGATGTTGTCGAAATAAGAAAAATTGAAAAAGGTTTGTTGGCACAAGCTCCTCTTAACATCAGACACTATTTGGAAGTAAGAGGTCTTGGAATTTTAGATATTCAAAGATTATACGGCACAGGTTCTGTAAGATTGACTACCTTTATAGATTTGGTTATCAGACTTGAAAAATGGCAAGACGACAAAGAATACGACAGGATTGGACTAGATGATCACACTACTGAACTTTTGGGGGTTGAACTTCCGTATCTTGAAGTTCCAGTTAAACCCGGAAGAAATATCGCTATGATTGTAGAGGTTGCAGTTAGAAATCAAAGACAAAAACTTTTGGGCTATAATGCCGCACAAGAGTTAAATGATAAGTTAATTGCAAATATGAAAAAAGATACTGAAGAACACAGAAAAAAGTTAAAAAATAACAAAAATTAATTTCGCAATAAAATTTTTTGATGAAGTTTGTTATTCTTGCAATGAGGATTTTATTGAGTTATAATAACTCATAGAGCGGAGTTCGTCCGTTTTAAATTAAACAATTTATTTATTTATATATAGGGGGTTAAATAAATGGCAAAACACATGAAAACCATGGATGGAAATACAGCCGCTGCTCACGTAGCTTATGCATTTTCAGATGTGGCAACTATTTATCCAATTACTCCATCATCACCAATGCCTGAAGCAATTGATGTATGGGCAGCAGATGGACGTAAGAACTTATTCGGTGAAACTGTACAAGTAACTGAATTACAATCAGAAGGTGGAGCAGCTGGTTCAGTACACGGGGCTTTAGTTGCAGGGGCTTTGGCATCTACATTTACAGCATCACAAGGTTTATTGTTGATGGTTCCAAATATGTACAAGATTGCCGGAGAAAACTTACCTGGCGTATTCCACGTATCAGCAAGAGCTTTAGCATCACATGCGCTTAGCATTTTTGGTGACCACCAAGACGTTATGGCAGCAAGACAAACTGGTTTTGCATTGTTATGTTCAGGTTCAGTACAAGAAGTTATGGATTTAGCAGCAGTAGCTCACCTTTCTTCTATTAAAGGTAAAGTTCCATTCTTACATTTCTTCGATGGTTTCAGAACAAGTCACGAAATTCAAAAAATCGAAGTTATGGATTATGAAGACTTAGCTAAGATTGTTGATTGGGAAGCTATTGATGAATTCAGAAGAAATGCTTTAAATCCAGAAAACCCTAAGACTATGGGTACAGCTGAAAATCCAGACGTTTATTTCCAAGGTATGGAAGCATCTAATACATACTATGAAGATATCGTTGGTATTACTGAAAGCTATATCAATGAAATTAACAAGATTACAGGCAGAAACTACGGATTATTCAACTACTATGGTGCTGAAGATGCTGAAAATATTATAGTAGCTATGGGTTCAGTAACTGAAACTATTGAAGAAACTGTTGATTATTTAGTTTCTAAAGGAGAAAAAGTCGGAGTATTAAAAGTTCACTTATACAGACCATTCTCTAAAGAACATTTCTTAAATGCTATTCCAAAAACAGTTAAGAAGATCGCAGTTTTAGATAGAACTAAAGAAAAAGGTTCATTAGGAGAACCTCTATATCTTGACGTTAGAGATTGTTTCTATGACGAAGAAAATAAACCAGTTATCGTTGGTGGTATCTACGGTTTAGGTTCGAAAGATACAACTCCAACACACATTAACACAGTTTACGAAAACTTAAAACAAGATCAACCAAGAACACAATTTACTATCGGTATAGTAGATGATGTTACTCACAGATCATTAGAAGTAAAAGATACTATAAATACTTCACCTGAAGGAACTATCAGATGTAAGTTCTGGGGATTCGGTTCTGACGGTACAGTAGGTGCTAATAAATCAGCTATCAAGATTATAGGTGATGGTACTGACATGTACGCTCAAGGTTACTTCGATTATGACTCTAAAAAATCTGGTGGGGTTACAATGTCTCACTTAAGATTTGGTAACAACCCAATTCACTCAACTTACCTTTTAGATGAATCAGATTTCATTTCCTGTTCAAAACAAGCTTATGTATATCAATACGATTTATTAAGAGGTTTAAGAAAAGGTGGTACATTCTTACTAAACTGTATCTGGAATGAAGAAGAATTAGACACTCACCTTCCAGGTAAATTAAAGAAATATATCGCTGAAAACGACATTAAATTCTACACAATCAACGCTTCTAAGATTGCAGCAGAAGTAGGATTAGGTGGAAGAACTAACATGATTATGCAAGCTGCATTCTTCAAATTATCTAAAGTATTACCTATAGATGAAGCTATTAAGAAATTAAAAGAATCTATAGTTCATAACTACGGTAGAAAAGGTGAAGACATTGTAAATATGAACTACGCTGCAGTAGATCAAGGTATCGATCAACTTGTAGAAATCAATGTTCCAGCTGAATGGAAAAATGCTGAAGAAGACGTTGAAAAAGACGCTAACGTTCCAGAATTCGTAAGAGAAGTTGCAAGTGTAATGAACGCACAACAAGGTAATGATTTACCAGTATCTGCATTCAAAGACAGAGCAAATGGTGAATTCCCAATGGGAACTTCAGCTTATGAAAAGAGATGTATCGCTCTTAACGTTCCAGAATGGCAAATGGATAAATGTATCCAATGTAACCAATGTGCTTATGTATGTCCGCACGCAGTTATCAGACCGTTCTTATTAAACGAAGAAGAAAGAAAGAACGCTCCTGAAACATTCGAAAGCAAAAAAGCAGTTGGTAAAGGATTTGAAGATTTAACATTCAGAATCCAAGTTTCACCAGCAGACTGTACAGGTTGCGGTAACTGTGCTGATGTATGTCCAGCAAAAGAAAAAGCATTAATAATGAAACCTTTCGAAGAACAACATCTTGCACAAAAAGACAACTGGACTTACGCTGTAGAAAAAGTTGGATACAAAGAAGACTTAATGCCAGCAGAAAAAACAGTTAAAGGTTCACAATTCAAACAACCATTATTTGAATTCTCTGGAGCATGTGCTGGTTGTGGAGAAACTCCATACGCTAAATTAATCACTCAATTATACGGAGATAGAATGCTTATAGCTAACGCTACAGGTTGTTCATCAATCTGGGGTGCAAGTGCTCCTTCAACTCCTTACTGCACAAATGCTGAAGGTAAAGGACCAGCTTGGGCTAACTCATTATTCGAAGACAACGCTGAATACGGATATGGTATGCACTTAGCTATCAAGAAAATCAGATTACAATTAAAAGAAAAAATGCAAGAATTCTTAGACTTGAACATTGAAAGTCCATTGAATGCACCATTTAAGAAATTTGTTGAAAATATGGACGATGTAGCTACATCAAAAGCATGTGCAGCAGAAATCTTAGAACATTTAGATGACAATACAAACAACGAAGAAGCTGAAGAATTATTGAAATATATAAGAACAGATAGAGACTACCTAATTAAGAAATCTGTATGGATCTTCGGTGGAGATGGTTGGGCTTACGATATCGGATACGGCGGATTGGACCACGTATTAGCATCAGGTGAAAACATCAACGTAATGGTATTCGATACAGAAGTTTACTCAAACACTGGTGGACAAGCTTCTAAATCAACTCCAACAGCTGCTGTAGCACAATTTGCTGCAAGTGGTAAGAAAGTTAGAAAGAAAGATTTAGGTGTGATGGCATCTTCTTACGGATACGTATACGTAGCACAAATCGCTATGGGTGCTAACCAAAATCAAACATTAAAAGCTATTAGAGAAGCAGAAGAATATGATGGACCATCATTAATCATCGCTTACTCACCATGTATCAACCACGGTATTAAAGCTGGTATGGGTAAGAGCCAACGTCAAGAAAAATTAGCTGTAGAAGCTGGTTACTGGCACTTATACAGATTCGATCCAACTCTTGCAGAAGAAGGAAAGAATCCATTCCAATTAGACTCTAAAGAACCAACTGGATCATTCCAAGACTTCATCAGAGGAGAAGTAAGATACTTGTCATTACAAAAATCATTCCCTGAACAAGCTGAAGAATTATTCCAAGAAGCTGAAAGAGATGCTAAGGAAAGATACAACACTTACAAGAGAATGGCAGAAATGGATTATTCTAACTCAGTAGAAGATACAGAAGCAGCAGAAAAAGAAGAAAACCTTGAAAAAGAAGGTAAAAAAGTTGAATCTGTAGAAAAAGCTAAGGAAGAAGAAGGCGCAAAGAAAGAAGACGTCGTAAATCCAAATTCTACAAATAGATAATATAACGAAAACACTGTGAGAAAATCTCGCAGTGTTTTTTATTGCAAATTTTTAACAATTTGAAAAATCATTTATAGATTTTTTCTATAAATGAATTAAAAAATTATAACGTTGATTTTTCAATGATAAATGAATAAAAAAAATTGTAAAATTTTCTAATTTGTTAAAATTAGAATGAAATTGGTAGGATTTATAGAAAGTTTCAATAAATGAAGAATTTTTAACAATATTTCTGGTTTTATTAGAGAATTAGTGATATTATAGAAATGAAATAAAAACTTTAGGAGGGTTTTATGAATTTTTACGAAGAATCAAAGAAATTTGCATTGGAACACATTGAACCATATGCAAAAAGTTCAGATGAAGAAGGTAGATTTCCTGTAGAATCATTTGAAGAAATGGGAAAAGCTGGCTACTTCAAATTACTTATTCCAGAAGAAATGGGTGGTTTAGGAAAGACTGCTGTTGAACACCAACAAGCTGTTTTAGCATTCGCTGAAAGCAACCCAACTGCTGGTCTTTGCTACATGATGCACAACGTTGCATTAATGACTGTTCTTACTAATGGTAATGAAGAATTAAAGAAAAAAGTTGTTAAAGACATAGTTGAAAACAACAAATTCATGGCTTTAGCATATTCTGAATTCGGAACTGGTACTCACTTCTACATTCCAGAAATCAAAGTTACTAAAGACGGTGGCAAATTCGTATTCAATGGAACTAAATCAATGGTAACAAGCGCAACTCATGCAAGCTACTACTTAATTTTAACTCCATCAACTGAAAAAGAAGGAGACATCAACAACTGGTTAGTTCCATTGGAATCTGAAGGTTTAGAATTCAAGATGAGCCACTGGAAAGGCATTGGTATGAAAGGTAATGTTTCATGCCCAATGACTATGACAGATGTTAAATTAGACGAAGTTAACAGAATCGGCGAAGAAGGTTCAGGTGTTGACCAAGTATTTAACGTTGTAGCTCCATACTTCATTTTAGGTTTAGCAAGTGTTTACACTGGATTGAACTTAAGATTATCAAAAGTTACTAATGATTACGCATTGAAGAGAAAATACCCTTCAGGAGATTCTTTAGCTAACATTGAAACAGTACAAGTTCACTTAGGTAAGATTTATTCAAATGGTATGAGTGCAAAAGCTCTTACAGAATTAGCAGCTAGATCTTTAGTTGATGGTGAAGAAGATGCAGTATGCAAGATTATCGCAGCAAGAGTTTGTGCTATCGAAAATGCAATTGAATCTTCAACACTTGCAATGAGAGTAGGTGGAGGTAAGACTTACAACTGTGCATCTGAAATCCAAAGATTAATGAGAGATGCTTATGCAGGTCAAATCATGGCACCATCATTAGACATTCTAAATGTTTGGTTAGGAAGAGCTATAACAGGACAACCACTATTATAATATTGTAAATTTATCGGAATTTATGAACAGTAAAGTTTTTGCTTACAAACAAATATTCTAGCTGTTTGTAAGTTCCGATTTTTATTTGAAAATTTTATCAAACTTTTATAAAATAATATAGTAGAAATTTTTAGGAGGAATTAAATGAAAAAATTAAAAGTAGGTGCGGTTATTTACGCTCCAAGAGTAACAGTTATATGGGATTTAATTACAAAATTCTACGAAGAAAATGGCGCTGAAATCGAAGCAGTATTCTTCAAAGACTACAAATTACAAGTGGATGCTTTAATGAATGGTGAAATCGATGCAGCTTGGAACTCTCCATTAGCACAATTAGACGCTCACTTGAGATCTGAAGGAAAAGAAAAAATCGGATGTATGAGAGATACAGACAGAGATAGACAAACTTACCTTGTAGTTAAAAAAGGTAAATTCGAAAATATTTCTGATTTAAAAGGAAAAACAATAGGATTTGGAGCTATTGATTCTCCACAAGCAAGACTTATTCCTATTAACTTCTTACACAACAATGGTTTGGAATTTGGTAAAGATTATACTGATAAGAGATTTGATATCGGTGTTGGGTTACATGGAGACCACGTTGGTGGAGAAAAAGACAGCATGATGGCTATGGTAAATGGAGAAGTTGACGCGACATTCTGCTTAGACTTAAACTATGATGCTTGGATTAACGACGGTACAATCGACAAAAACGAAGTTGAAGTATTAGCTAAAACTGATAATTTTGATCACTGTGTATTCACATTTACACCAGAAACTTCTGATGAAGATATCAAAGCATTTGATGATATTATGTTCAAGATGGATTACAACAACGAAAGAGATAAAGAAATTATGGATCTTGAAGGATTGAAACAATGGGTTCCTGGAAGAAGAGATGGTTTCAAACAAATTACAGAAGCTAATGAATATTTAGGAAATTTCATAAAGGAATTCAATAGTGAACAATAAATTATTCAAGACCTCTTTGATAGGATCTATGCCAAGAGGTAATGAAATATTGAAAGCTCGTAGGATGTTAAAGGCTAATATGATTAGCCTTTCTGACTACGAACAATTGGTATATGATAAGACTAAAGAAGTTGTAAAATTACAAGAAGATTTGGATATCGATGTAATCACAAGTGGAGAAATAGAAAGAGATAATTACGTTTCTTTTATTTCTGAAAAACTAGGTGGAGTAACTCAAATGAGTATGGCCGAAATGCTAGATTACGTCGATGATAAAAGAGAGTTCGAAAATATTTTGACGACATTGGATGTTCCTGCTACATCTATTAAGAACGCTATTTGTACTGGCAAATTGGAATATAAAGGAGACATTGTATCAGAAGAATTAAAACTTTTGAAATCATTAACTGATAAGCCTGTTAAGATTACAATGCCTGGCCCTTACTTGGTTACAAGAAGTATGTGGCTTGCAAATGTTAGTTCCAAATACTACGACAGTAAGGAAGATTTGGGAGAAGATGTAATTGATATTTACAGAAAAGAAATCAAAAAACTTCAAGAAATCGGAGTAGATGTAATTCAATTTGATGAACCAGTTCTTACAGAAATTGTGTTCACTGAAGGTAAACCAAGAACATTCATGTGTGCATCTTTGTCTACTAGAAAAGATCCAACTGAAGAGTTAAAGTTTGCCACACATTTGATAAAAAGCGTGATGGATAGTGTCGATAGGGACAAATCTATCTGTTCACTTCACGTGTGTCGTGGAAACTGGAGTAAAAACGAAAGTATTTTATTGACAGGACCTTATACTCCGCTTTTAGATTTATTTGCAGATATCAATGCTGATTTATTGGCGTTAGAATTTTCAACTCCAAGGGCTGGAGAATTGAAAGCGCTACTAGCTGATGAAAGAATCAACAATAAAATGATTTTGGGACTTGGAGTGTTAAATCCAAGATTGGATGACAAGGAAGACACAGAAGGAATTTACAAAAGAGCCAAGGAAGCTCTAACATTTATCGACAAGGATAAATTGTGGCTAAACCCAGACTGTGGGTTTGCAACATTCTCCAATAGACCAGTAAATGAATACGACCACATAAGAGAAAAACTACAATCGATGATTGATGCTAGAAATAAATTGAGGAAAGAATATGAATGATGATATAAATTCATTCCAAAAGAGTTTCAGAGCTATTGTATCCGATGATTTGGTTAAAGTTTACAACGAAAAATCATGTATTCCTGTGGACTCATCTATTTCATTTGATTCAGAAAAAGAAGAATTTACATCAATTGATTTCTTCGTAAGCTCCATCGTTTCAGAGTTGATTTTGACTATGATGAGAGTTGCGAAGAAAAGAAACACTATATTGCAAGATATCGAAGCTAAGGTTAACTTAGATATAGACAATCCAATGTATCTGTTAAATGTTATAGGTTTTGAAGATAAGAGTATTATTAATAAAATCAATATCGACATTTATTTCTTCTCATTTTATGAAGGAGAAGAACTACAAGATTTTTTGGATGAAGTTTTGGATAGAACTTTGATTTACAATTCTATAAAAGATTTGGTAAATGTTAATTTTAAAACTGTTTTATAACTTGTAAATTATTTTATTTGTGATATAATATTAGAAAATATTTAAAAATATTAAATTCAATAGATAAGATAGTAGTATAAATGAAACTTCAAGAGAGGAAATGTTTGGTGTGAATTTCTAAGGGAAGTTTATATGAATGGGGTTATCTGAATTTTGAATGAAAAATAGTAGTTCAAAAAGTGATTCTCACTTTACAGGGATAGGATATGGAAGTATCTGAAAGAGATGTGTGCATTTGCACATAAATTAGGATGGTAACGCGAGTTTTGACACTTGTTCCTTTTGGGGAACAGGTGTTTTTTTATTATAAAGGCAGGTGAGTGTAATGAAATGAACTTATGAAATGATTTTAGAAGAGAAAAATTTTAAGAAAAAGAAAGGAAGATATTATGGATTCAAAAAAATTAACAGTAAGTTCGATATTTTTAAGTGTAGGATTATTGCTTCATTACGTTACACCTGCGTTGGTTATGGGAGTAAAGCCAGATTTTTTATTAGTAATGATGTTTTTAGCAATATTATTTATGGATAATGTAAAAGAAGCTTTTGTGTTGAGTTTGTTTGCAGGGACAATTGCAGCTTTTACAACAAGTTTCCCAATGGGACAGCTTCCAAACATAATTGATAAATTAGTTTCAGGAATTATTGTGTTTTATTTGTTTAAATTAATGGGAAAAAATAGCAGAAAATCTAATCTCATATTTGCGATAGGAACTTTGATAAGTGGATTTGTATTTTTATCTCTTGCAATTCCAATGGGAATGGGTACAGAAAACTTTTCAAATCTACTACCTTCAATGTTTGTTGCAGTGTGTTTACCAACTTCAGTTTTGAATACAATTGTGGGAATTTTCTTCAAAAAAATAATTTATCGCACAAATTACGTCAAAATCAACGCTCAATAATGCTATTTATCTAAAATTAGTATATACTAGTAATATAGATAAAAAAGAGGTGATTTTATGAAATACGCAGAAGAAGGCGTACAATATCATTTAAATATTAAAAATGGAGATGTAGGGAAGTATGTAATCCTTCCAGGAGATCCAAAAAGATGCGAAAAAATTGCAAAGTATTTTGACAATGCAAAATTAGTAGCAGATCATAGAGAATATGTAACATACACTGGAACTATAAATGGAGAAAAAGTTTCCGTAACTAGCACTGGAATCGGAGGTGCATCTGCAGCAATTGCGATTGAAGAACTTGTCAAAGCAGGTGCAGATACTTTTATAAGAGTTGGAACTTGTGGAGGAATTCAAGAAGATGTCAAAAGTTCTGATGTGGTTATAGCAAATTCTGCTATAAGAGCTGAAGGAACGAGTAAAGAATACGCTCCTATAGAATTTCCTGCAGTTGCAAACTTAGATGTGACAAATTCATTGGTAAAAGCTTCAAAAGATTTGGGGCACAATTACCACGTTGGAGTTGTTCAATGCAAAGACAGCTTCTATGGACAACACGAGCCAGAAAAAATGCCTGTGTCATACGATTTATTAAACAAATGGGAAGCTTGGAAAAGGCTTGGTACATTGGCAAGTGAGATGGAATCAGCAGCTCTTTTTGTAGTTGCAAATTACCTTCGAGTAAGATGTGGATCTTGTTTTTTGGTTGTAGCAAACCAAGAACGTGAGAAAAAACACTTAGACAATCCTGTGTGTCATGATACTGATGTAGCTATTAAAGTTGCAATTGAAGCAATAAAAAACTTGATAGAGAAAGATAAACAAGAATAAATGTTAGAAATTTGTTTTTAAATTTTGACAAATTATATGTAGGATGATATAATAAAAACAGTTAATAACGTTTTCATTTTATCCATTAAAATGGGTATCTCCTTATGTTAAAAAAACAAAACTAGGTCACATAACCTAGTTTTGTTTTTTTATTTCATCTTGAAGTTTTTCTAATTGTTGATAAATTTCATCATCTATAGTAACAATATTTTCAGTAGATTGTTTTCTTTTCCTTAGCTTAGATCTTCTGAGGTTTTCTTTTAAAGTTAGATAATTTTTCCAAAGTTCATTGGCGCTAATTCTAATTCCTCCACGCGATAAAATAATTCGTTGAATCATTCCATCGTTGCTTGCCACATACATTTTGTCGTGCTTTTTCATATCGTTTACTTTTCTCTCAATGTATCTGTCTGCAGATTCGTGTTCTTTTGTGTAAACCACCGTCAAATTATCACGCTTTTCTTCAATGCTCATTCCACCTTTTACAAGATAAGCATCAAAAACTACATAAACTTGTTCTCCGCTTAGATTTTGATACTCTTTCATTATATCAATGAGCTCTTCACGGGCACTATCCAAATCCACATCGTTTGATAATTTGTACAAATTAGGCCATGCATTTATTATATTATAACCATCGACATAAAGATAAATCTGTTTATTTTTCATACCTTTGGCGTATGACTTCATAAATTAGAATGCTCGCAGCATTTGATGCGTTGAGTGATTCTGTTTTTCCATACATAGGGATTTTAATTAACTGATCACAATTTTCTCTGACTAATCTCGAAATTCCTTTGCCTTCGTTTCCGATTACAAGGCCGATAGGTCCTTTCAAGTTAGCTTGTGTGTGAGTTTGTGAAGCTTCGCCACAAGCCCCGTAAATCCAAATGTTATGTTCTTTTAAATAATTAATTGTCGTGGTTATGTTGGTTACACGTGCGATTTTGATATTGAAAACAGCTCCTGCACTTGTTTTGATTGCAGTTGCATTGACTTCACAAGCTCGGTGTTTTGGAATTATAACTCCGTGGCATCCTGCAACTTCTGCAGTTCTAATTATGGATCCCAAATTGTGAGGATCTGTTATTTCGTCCAAAATTATCAAAAATGGATCTTCGTTTCTTTTTTTGGCGTAAATTATCATTTCATCAACGCTTGAATATCCGAAACTTGGCATTTTTGCCATAACACCTTGATGAGCAGTGTTTTCTGCGAATTTTTCGATGTATTTTTTATCGACATATTCAATTTTAATTCCCATATCGTAAGCTTTTTTTTCTATTTTTTTAATAAATCCTTTTAATTCGCCTTTTTGTATGTATAGATTGGTTACTCCCATATTCATTTCCAAAGCTTCCATAACAGGATTTCTACCGACTAAATATTGCATTTTTTCTCCTTATTCTTATCATTTTAATGGTATAATCTTATTAGATTATACAATATAAAGCAATTTCTTACAATTAATAGGAGGAACAAATGGGAAACGAAATAATGATGCAGGCTTTTGAGTGGTACTTACCAGACGATGGAAATTATTATAAAAATTTGACGAAAGAAGCGAAGAATTTAAAAGAAAAAGGTATTGATGCGTTGTGGCTTGCTCCAATGTTTAAAGCAACGGGAACTAACGATGTTGGTTATGGTGTGTATGATTTGTACGATTTGGGAGAATTTGATCAGAAAGGATCTGTGCGTACAAAATATGGAACTGTAGAAGAATTGAAAAAATTAATCGAAATTTTGCACAAAAATGACATAAAAGTTTACGCAGATGTCATTTTAAATCACAAAGCTGGAGCAGATTTCTCAGAAACTTTTAAGGCTTACGAAGTGGATCCTAACGACAGGGCGAAAAGAATTACTGATGCTTATAATATTGAAGCATGGACTGGATTTGATTTTAAAGGTAGGAATGGAAAATATTCTGAGTTTGTGTGGCATTTCCAACATTTTAATGGAGTTGATTTTGATAATAAACAACAAAAGAAAGCAATTTTTGAAGTCGCTGGAGAAAACAAAGGATTTAGCAAGAATGTTTCCAACGAAAAAGGGAATTTCGATTATTTGATGTTTGCAGATATTGACCACAAAAATCCTGATGTTAAAGATGAACTTTTTAGATGGGGAGAATGGTTTGTGAATTATGTTAATGTGGACGGCTTCAGATACGACGCGCTTAAACACATTGACGATGAATTCATAATTGATTTCACCAAACATATACAAAAAGTTGCAAATCGCGATTTTTATTTCTTCGGTGAATATTGGTTACAAGATAAGGACAACACCAATCATTATTTGTACGATACGAAATACGATGTGGATTTGTTTGATGTGGCACTTCATTTTAATATGTATTCTGCATCAAAAATGGGCGATAAATTTGATATGAGAAAAATTTTCGACAATACTTTGGTTCAAGAACATCCAACCATTGCGGTTACATTCGTGGATAATCACGACAGCGAACCTGGTCAATCGTTGGAATCATTTGTTGAACCTTGGTTTAAAAAGATTGCGTACGGTTTGATTCTACTAAGAAAAGATGGATATCCTTGCGTGTTTTACGGTGATTATTGTAAAATAGGTGGAGAATTTAATATCGAAGGGCAAAAGGATATTATAGATAATTTGATGTACATCAGAAAACACTACGCATTTGGAGAACAGACAGATTATATGGAAAATGAAAATTTGATAGGTTGGATTAGACACGGCGATGATTTTCATAATACAATGGCTGTTGTAATCAGCACTGGTGACATCAACACCTTGAGAATGAATGTAGGAAAGGAAAATGCAGGTAAAAAGTATACGGAAATCACTGGAACAAATTCTAATGAAATTGTAATCGATGATGAAGGATTCGGAGATTTTGAAGTGGGAGCTGGAACTTTGAGCGTGTGGGTATGTAATGAGTAAATTTTATGCAGTAAAAATTGGGAGAAATCCTGGGATATACAATAGTTGGTCAGAGTGCCAACAACAAGTAAATGGTTTTAAGGGAGCGATTTTCAAATCTTTTAAGACGAAAGAAGAGGCAGATTATTTTATAAATGGCGAAGATAATAAAAAAGTAGCGTCCATTGATAAATTAAATGAAAATGAGTGTGTGGCTTATGTAGATGGATCATTCAAAAAAGATACGGGAGAATATAGTTTTGGTTGTGTGTTGTTTCACAATAGTAAAATCGACAAATTCAATCAAAAATTTCCTAAATCAGAATTCTCAACGCATAGAAATGTATCGGGAGAAGTAAGTGGGTCGGTATTTGCAATTAAAAAAGCAGTAGAACTTAAAATGGACAAAATCACGATTTTTTATGATTATCAAGGGATTGAAAGTTGGGCTAATGGCGACTGGAAAACAAACAATAATTTAACCAAAAGCTACAAGAAATTTATCGACGAAATAAAGCCTCAAATCGATATTAATTTTGTAAAAGTTAAAGGTCACTCCAACGATACTTATAACGATATGGCTGATGAATTGGCAAAAGAGGCGTTGGGAATAGGGAAACAATAAAATATTAAAAGAATTAAAGTAGATTACATTTTTGCTAAGAATATCATACGGAATAAATTATTGTGATTTCTCATCGAAGAACTACGTTAAAAAATCCAACTGTTTGAGAGCCTTGCTCGAGTTTTGGATTTTAGTAGTTCGAGATTTTGAAATCACTAATTTATGTAGTCAGATGTTCGTGCAAAAATGATTTTCTACTTTTTGTTTATGCTATTATATTTGGAACTTTTCCCACAAAAAAACTCTCACGAATATCGTGAGAGTAAATTATTTGAATATTATCATTAGTTGTGTAATTTTTCTTTTATCAACATTAACTACGACGAATTTTAAGTTTTCAAATTCAACCTCATCTTTTGATTTAGGCATTCTGTCCAATAATTCGATTACAAATCCTCCGATTGAATCGAATTTGTCGCTTTGAATGTCAAGGTCAAATCTTTCGTTTACTTCATCGATTCTCATTTCAGGATCGACTAGGTATTCATTGTCGCTAAGTTTAGTTACTTCTTTTTCGTTGTCGTATTCATCGTCGATTTCTCCGACAAGTTCTTCCAAAATATCTTCCATCGTTACAATTCCACTAGTTCCACCGTACTCATCGATAATTATACTGATGGAAATATTTTTAGTTCTCATTTGTTTGAACAAATCCACTACTGGAATGTATTCATAAGCATAAAATGCTGGTTTTAGGATATCTCTGACCTTAAAATCTCGGTCATCTTCGATGATTTTGTGCGCTAATTCTTTTATGTGAAGAACACCTATAATATCGTCGATACTGTCCTCGTAAACAGGAATTCTAGAATAAGTAATATTTTTGATAATTTCCTTCAAATCACTCTCTGCATCTTCGATATCCACTGATGCCATACTAGTTCTTGGAGTCATAATATCAACTGCTAGAGTTTCCTTTAACTCCAGTGCATTTATCATGATTTCAGTTTCTTGGTTTTTGAGAACTCCTTCTTCTTCACTAACTTCCACCAAAGTTTTTAGTTCTTCTTCGGTAAGTGTAGAACTATCTTCGTCTTCTCCAATGAAAAGCTTGATTACCAAACGAGTTAAGATGTTCAATACTTTCACAATTGGTTTAAAAATTATCGTCAAAAAATAAATGAATCTAGAAAATTTCAACGCTACGGATTTGTTTTTATATTGTGCAATTGTTTTCGGTATAACTTCACCGAAAATCAATACAAATACAGTCATTACAACTGTAGATATCAAAGCTCCGTTTTGATGAAAAATATTTGTAAATAAAATTGTAGCTATAGAACTCGCTGCGATATTTACAATGTTGTTACCAATTAAAATAGTAGATATGGTAGTTTGCATATTATCGTGCAGTTTTTTCAGTAAATGTGCATTTTTGTTATCCTTTTGGTCTAATTGTCGAACTTTTATTTTGCTTACAGATGTTATCGCCGTTTCACTTGATGAAAATACGGAGGACATTGCAACCAATAACACTAACGCAATTATTTGCGAGACACTCGAACTGTCCATTACATCACTCTCCAAACATATCGTAACATATATAAATATAGTTGTAAATAAAATATTTTGACAAAATTTTTAAATAAAAAACATAACAATTTAGAAAACTAAAAATAATTTAACAACAAACAAATCCATCAATATGGTATACTATAGATGTAGATAATACAGTAAAAAAGAAACGGTGATGAAAATGGATTTAAAAGAGAAAATTAGAGTTATAGACGGATTTCCAAAAGAAGGAATCTCATTCAAAGATATTACTACATTGTTAAACGATAAAGAAGCCTATAAACACGCAGTAGACCTTATGGTAGAAGATTTAAAAGACAAAGGAATAACTGTGATAGCAGCTCCAGAAGCTAGAGGATTTTTGTTTGGATCAGCTGTAGCATATGCGCTTGGAGTTAGATTTGTTCCTGTTAGAAAACCTGGAAAACTTCCTGGAGAAGTGTCAGAGTATTCTTATGATTTGGAATATGGTACCGACAAATTAGAAGTACACAGAGACGCGATTCATGAAGGCGACAAAGTTGCTATAGTTGACGACTTATTGGCAACAGGTGGAACTGTGAATGCAGTAGCTAAGTTAGTTGAAAAAAACGGTGGCGAAATCACTGCTATGGAATTTTTGATTGAACTTACTGAGCTTGGCGGAAGAGATGTCAACAAAAATTATTATATCAACACTTTAGTACAATACGATATCTAAATCTTATCCACATGTCATGCATGTGGATTTTTAATTGCAAAAAAAGCACAACCAAAATTTTATGGTTGTGCTAAATTTACTATTTGCTTTGCATTAATAAATTGTATTTTATATCCCACAATTTTTGTGACAAATCGACGTGGAACAAATGAGGATGTTCAAATCTTTTTACTTCTTCCCATTGTTCAGCAATTTGTTCATTTTTCCTTTCGATTATTTTATCTAATGTTGGAAGCTCGTACACCAATTCTCCCTTGTCAAACACTCTAACCAACAATTCTTTTGTTGTGAAGTTGGTTAATGTTTTTCTCTTCCAAGTGTGAATAGGGTGGAAGATTTCCAAATCCTTTGATTCGTCGATTTTTTCATCGTGAAGAGTTATCAAATCAGCTTCTGCTTTGCCACTATTTTTGTCGTAAATTCTGTAAACTGTTTTGAATGCAGGAGTTGTGATTTTTTCGATATTTTCACTGATTTTAATCTTAGGAATGATTTCTCCGTTAGGTTTTTCCACAGCACATAATTTGTACACGCCGCCTAAAACTGGATCTGATTTTGCAGTTATTAATCTTTCCCCAACGCCAAATCCATCTAGTTTTGCTCCTTGTTCAATCAAATCAGAGATTGTGTATTCATCAAGTGAATTACTTGCCATGATTTGACAGTTTTCATATCCAGCATCATCCAACATTTTACGGGCTTGTTTTGATAAATAAGCAAGGTCACCACTGTCAATTCTGATGGACATATTCTTAATTCCACGAGGTTTCAAAACTTCGTCAAAAACTTTTATCGCATTTGGAACACCGGATTTTAAAACGTTGTAAGTGTCCACTAAAAGTGAGCAAGAATTTGGGAAAATTTCGGCGTATTTTTTGAAAGCTTCGTATTCTGAATCAAACATCATAATCCATGAGTGAGCCATTGTACCAAAAGCAGGAACATCGTAAGTGATATCTGTCAAAGTATTGCTTGTAGCAGTAGCACCACCTATGAAAGCTGCTCTTGCACCTAGAACTGTAGCATCCACACCTTGCGCACGTCTTGCGCCAAATTCCATAACAACTCTTCCTTCAGCTGCATGAACAATTCTATTCGTTTTAGTTGCAATCAATGATTGATGATTGATTGATAAAAGTGCGAAAGTTTCTATCAATTGCGCTTGTGGAGCAGGTCCACGAACTATCATCAAAGGTTCGTTAGGAAATGCAACTGAACCTTCAGGCATTGCCCATACATCACATTCAAATTTGAAATTTCTAAGATAATCTAAGAATTTTTCGCTGAACATATTCTTGCTCTTGAAATATTCGATGTCTTTTTCGTCAAACTTCAAATTTTGAATATATTTAACTACCTCTTCTAATCCCGCAACGATAACAAATCCTCCGTTGTCTGGAATTCTTCTAAAATACAAATCAAAATAAGCATATTCATCTTCCATATTGTTTTCCAAATATCCATTCATCATTGTAAATTCGTAGAAATCAGATAACATGCTTAAATTTTCATAATTTTTCCAATCCATAATCTGCCTCCATATTTTATTATGAATATTATAATCCAAATCCAAATGTTTGACAAAGTATTTTAAATATTATATAATAACCATACCACCAGTAGGGGGGTAGAAAGGAGAACAAATGGAAGAAATAAAATTAAAAATACAAGGCATGAGCTGTGAATCATGTGCGGCTAGAATAGAAAAAGTATTAAGTAAATACGAATATATCGACACAGTTAACGTGAACTTGCTTCAAGAATACGCATATTTGAAATTAAAAGAAGGATACGATATAGAAACTATCGTAGGCAAAATAAAAAAGGCGGGATATGATGTTCCTGTGAAGACATCGAAGTTTGATATCGAAGGAATGAGTTGTCAGTCATGTGCATCTAGAATAGAGAAGGTTTTGAACAAAAATAATTTTAAAGATGTTAACGTAAATTTGTTGCAAAACTCACTTACAGTAAGTTTTTATGAGGGATACAAGACCAATTCTGATGTAAAAAGATTAGTTGACAAAGCAGGATATTCTGCAGAAATAAAAACAGACAATAAAATAGCTAACGAAAAAAATATAACTGAATACGAAAAATTGAAACGTGATTTTATAATTTCTGCGATTTTTTCAATTCCTTTATTTTCAGCGATGTTTTTTCACATGGCAGGAGTTCACACGATTTTAAATAACGGATATTTTCAATGGGCGTTGGCAACTGTGGTTCAATTCTACATCGGAAGAAGATATTATGTGAATGCATACAAATCATTAAGAGGTGGAGGAGCAAACATGGATGTTCTAATAGCATTGGGAACAAGTGCTGCCTACTTCTACTCGATTTATCATGTATTAATAGGATCTGACCAATTGTATTTTGAATCGTCTGCTGTTGTTATCACTTTGATTTTACTCGGAAAAGTTTTCGAAAAAAGAGCGAAGACTAGAACTACTGATGCTATAAGTAAATTAATGGGACTTCAAGCGAAAAAAGCTAACGTAATAAAAAATGGTAAAACTATCGAAACTGATATTGAAGATGTAATGGTTGGAGATAAAATTCTCGTAAAACCAGGAGAAAAAATCGCTGTTGATGGAATAATTGTTGAGGGAAGTTCATCAATTGATGAATCGATGATTACTGGAGAATCGATGCCTGTACAAAAACAAGTTGGAGATGAATGTATTGGCTCTACGATTAATAAAAATGGATCATTTGTATTTGAAGCGAAAAAAATTGGCGAAGATACAGTTCTAAGTCAAATCGTAAAATTAGTGGAAGATGCACAATCCAACAAAGCGCCAATCCAAAGACTAGCAGATAAGATTTCATCTGTTTTTGTGCCCATCGTTATTGTAATCGCTGTAATTACATTTGTCATCACTTATTTTGTGACAAAACAATTTGACAGGGCGTTGTTAAATTCTGTTTCAGTTCTTGTAATAGCATGTCCATGTTCATTGGGACTTGCAACTCCTACAGCTATTATGGTAGGAAGTGGCAAAGGCGCAGAGTTGGGGATTTTAATAAAAAGTGCTGAAGTTTTGGAAACTGCGAACAAAATCGATGCAGTTATTTTGGATAAAACAGGAACAATAACAAATGGTAAACCAGAAGTTGTAGATTTCCAATCAAAAGATACAGACTTCTTAAAAATTGTATCCTCAATTGAAAAAAATTCAGAGCACCCACTTGCAGATGCTGTGGTTAAAGAATATGAAAAAAATAGTTCGGAGTTCTATAAAGTTCAAAATTTCGATTCGATTACTGGTAAAGGACTTTCAGCTAAAATAAATAATGACAATTACTATATTGGTAATGAAAAATTGATGAGAGACAATAATATTGATGTCAATGTAGATATTCAAAAACATCAATCTCAAGGAAATACAGTTGTGCTTGTTGGAAAGAACGATGAATTTTACGGATATATTTTGATTGCAGATAAAATAAAAGAATCTTCACCAACAGCTGTTTCAAAATTGAAGGACGATAATATCGATGTATATATGATAACTGGTGATAGCGAAAATACTGCAAAACATATCGCAGAAAAAGCTAACATCGACCATGTAATAGCAGAATGTTTGCCAAAAGACAAATCAGATAAAGTGTTGGATTTGAAAAATAAAGGCAAAAAAGTTGGAATGGTTGGAGATGGAATAAACGATGCTCCAGCATTGGCGACAAGTGATGTTGGATTTTCTATTGGAACTGGTACAGATGTTGCGATTGAGGCAAGTGACATCACAATTATAAATGGCGATTTAAATAAAGTTAATACTGCGATAAGATTAAGTCACAGAGTAATAAAAACAATAAAACAAAATTTGTTCTGGGCGTTTTTCTACAATGTTGTTGGTATTCCGATTGCTGCATTTGGATTTTTGAATCCAATGATAGCAGGTGCTGCAATGGCGTTCAGTTCGGTAACCGTAGTTACAAATTCGTTAAGAATCAAAAATTTTAAGGAGGAAAAATAATGAAAAAAGAATTTGAAGTATTGGATATGGTGTGCAATCATTGCGTAGAATCAGTGACAAATGCTTGTAAATCAGTCGATGGAGTTACAGATGTAAATGTTTCATTAGAAGACAAAAAAGCCGTAGTTGAAGGCGATTTTAATGAAGATGACATCATCAAAGCTATTGATGAAATAGGATTTGAGGCTACTGTGAAATAATGACCGAACACAAACAAAACGCCCTCAAAAAAATCAAAACAGTTCGTGGACAACTCGATGCAATTGTAAATATGATTGAAGAGGACAGATATTGTGTGGATATTTCCACTCAGATTTTGAGTTGTATTGGTCAATTGAAAAAAGCGAACATCGACATTTTAAACGGACATATGAGAACTTGCGTTAAACATGCAGTAGAAAATGATAATGCAGATGAAAAAATCGAAGAAGTAATCAACATTATTGACAAATATATCAAATAATGAAGACTTCCCCAGAGCAAATGAAAATTTGTAAGGGGAAGTTTTTTGCTTTTTTTGGTTTAGTGATTAGTATCGTTTGCAAAAATGTAAATTGGGTATATATAGAATAAGAAAATAAGAAATTATTTCTTAATTCATAAACAGGAGGAATTTTATGAAACTTAATTATGTAACAAAAGATATCAAATTGACTGATGATTTGAAACAAATGGCAGAATCTAAATTACACAAGTTAGATAAATATTTCCATGACGAACAACAAGCTCGTGTAGTATTCAAAAAAGAAAAAGACAAAGCGAGAGTTGAAGTCACTATAATTTTAGATAAAGGAGTTGTTTTAAGAGCGGAAGAATCCAACGAAGAAATTAAAACAGCTATAGACAAAGTTGAAGATGCACTTGCTAGACAAATTAGAAAACACAAAACAAAATTACAAAAGAGATTTACAGAAAGCAATTCAATAAGATTTGAAGCTGTTGAAGAAAACAATGACAAAGAAATCCCAGCAGGTGCTATCGTTAAGACAAAAGAATTCGGAATCAAACCAATGGACAAGGAAGAAGCTATCATGCAAATGGAATTAATCGATCATGATTTCTTCGTATTCTTGGATTCAAAAACTAATAATGTAAATGTTGTTTACAAGAGGAAAGATGGCAACTACGGATTATTAGTTCCAGGATTTGAAAAATAGCAAAAATGTTCAAATTGATGATATAATAAGAGAGAAATAAGATTTCTCTCTTATTTGATTTGATGGAATATGAAAATAGAATTAAGTTTTGATTTGGGAGAATATGAAAATAGAATTAAGTGAAAAATTAAAAGAATATTGCAATCAAAAATCTAAGCACAAAATTTTGTTGTATATGGGGCAAAGTCCATGTTGCACAATTGGAGAAGCTAAATACTACGCCAAATTTATTTTAAAATCTCCACATTTGAAAGAGGTGAATATTGATGGGATTAGCGTGTATTATGAAGCTTACATTGAAAAATACTTGGAAGATTGTCAGCTAGATTTGGTAAAATTTTTGAATATGATTATAGTAAATTATTAGGAGGCTATTATGTCAACACCACATATCGAAGCGAAAAAAGGAGATATCGCAAAAACTGTTTTATTGCCAGGAGATCCATTGAGAGCGAGATTTATTGCAGATAATTTCTTGGAAGATGTAAAACAATTCAACGCAGTTAGAAATATGTTCGGATATACTGGAAAATACAAAGGAAAAGAAATTTCTGTTATGGGAACTGGAATGGGAATTCCATCTATAGGAATTTATTCTTACGAACTTATCAACGAATACGGAGTAGAAAATCTTATTAGAATTGGTTCAGCAGGAGCTTACAGTAAAGATTTGGATTTGTACGATGTCGTAATAGCGATGGGAAGTTGTTCAGATTCCAATTTTGCTCATCAATTTGATTTGGAAGGAACTTTTTCAGCGATTTGTGATTATGATTTGTTGAGAAAAGCAGTAAATGTTGCAGAAGAAAAAAACATCGACGTTCACGTTGGAAATGTATTCTCAGCAGATATTTTCTACAACCAAAAATCTGAAGAATGGAAAAAATGGGAAAAAATGGGCGTGTTAGCAGTTGAAATGGAAAGCTACGGATTGTATTTGACAGCAAAAGCAAACAACGCAAGAGCTTTGACTATTTTGACAATTTCTGACTCATTCCATTCAGATAAGCAAACTACTCCTGAAGAAAGACAAACATCATTTACAAAAATGATGGAAATAGCATTGGAATTAGGTGAATAATATGGAATTAAATAAATATATCGACCACACTTTATTAAAAGCAGATGCAACATCAGCTGACATCAAAAAAATCTGCGATGAAGCAGTTAAATATGATTTTAAAAGCGTGTGCGTAAATTCTTGTTACACATCTTTGGTTAAAAAGTCTTTGGAAAATTCAAGCGTTTTGGTGTGCACTGTTGTGGGATTTCCACTTGGTGCTATGAGTATCAAATCAAAAGCTTTTGAAGCAAAGACAGCAATCGAAGATGGTGCAGATGAAATCGACATGGTTATCAATATCGGCAAATTAAAAGAACAAGATTATGATTATGTTGAAAAAGATATCCAAGCTGTAAGAGATGCTACAAAAGGAAAAGTTTTGAAAGTAATTATCGAAACTTGTTTATTAACTGATGAAGAAAAGAAAAAAGCTTGTGAAATCTCCGTGAAGTGCGGCGCTGATTTCGTGAAGACTTCTACAGGTTTTTCAACAGGTGGAGCAAAAGTAGAAGATGTCAAATTGATGAAAGATACTGTTGGAGACAAAGCTATGGTAAAAGCAAGTGGTGGAATTCATTCTAGAGAAGAAGCTTTATCTATGATAGAAAATGGAGCAGATAGAATCGGAGCATCAAGCGGTATTAAAATAGTAGAAGGATAATTGTAAAAGATGCTAGTTATTTAGCATCTTTTCGTTCATTTAAGGAGTAATATGTATTATAGAGATCAACATTGTCATACGGAATTTTCATTCGATAGTAAAGAAAAATTTGAAAATTATTTGAAACTTGTCAAAGGTGACATTATCACAACCGAACACTTGGATTATGGATTTACCTATAATGATGGTAGAGTTGAGGATGTGGACATTGATTATGACAAATACGTAAAAGTGATTGAAGAACACAACCAAAAAAGTTCACAAAAAATCTTAAAAGGAATAGAAATAGGATACACAACTGAGAATTTGGATAAGATAATAAAAACTGTTAATGGCAGAGATTATGACATTCAACTTCTGTCAGTTCATCAATATGGAGGCAAAGATTTTATGAATCCAAAGCCAGAAGATTATTCTCAAAGAGAGTTTCTTACAAATTATTTTGAAAAAATGCTGGAAGCTGTGAATAATTTCAAAGATTTTGATGTGTTAACACACATTGATTACGCATTAAGACTTAATAAATTGGAATCTAAAAATATGGACATTGTAGATGAATATTTGACAAAAGTTTTTGCAGAACTCATTAATGATGAAAAAGCCTTGGAGCTTAACACTAGAAGCGTGTACCAATACGACAACTTAGAATATTACACATTTGCGCTCAAAAAATATGTGAAAATGAAGGGCAAATTATTCTCAGTTGGTAGCGATGCGCATTATGAAAATTATTACAGATATCACTTTGATGATGCTTTCAAATTATTAAAAACCGTGGATGCAAAGTATTTGGCGATGTTTGAAAATAGAAAAATGACTACAATAAAAATGGAGGATATGTAATGAAAGTTTTGATTACTAATAGAATCCCTGAAGAAATTATTAAAAAATACGAAGAGAATTTTGAAGTAGATTATCACGATAGTTTGGACTTTTTGTCAAAAGAAGAATTGAAAACCAGAATAAAAGATGTCGAAGGATTAGTGTGTCCTTTGAGTGAAAAAATCGATTCAGAAATTATCGATGCAGCTAAAAATTTGAAAATAATTGCAAATTACGGCGCTGGTTTTGACAATGTTGACATTGATTACGCAAAAGAAAAAGGAATAATTGTCACAAATGCACCGGCATCTGCATCTACAAAATCGACAGCAGAATTGACTTTTGGTTTGATGATAGATCTACTCAGAAATATTACAAAGATGAATTCTGATTGCTACGATAATTCATTCGAAGGATGGAAGCCTGTGTACGGTTTGGGAGAAACATTGGAAGGGAAAACTTTGGGAATAATTGGACTTGGAAGAATTGGAACTGAAGTTATGAGAAAAGCCAAAGCGTTTGACATGGATGTGATATTCTACAATCGTAGCAAAAAAGAAGTTGATGGGGCAAAGCAAGTAGATTTAGATTATTTACTTGAAAACAGTGACGTAATAACTTTACACACAGCTTATAGCGACGAATTGTATCACTTAATAGATGCAAAAGCATTCTCAAAAATGAAAAAAACTGCTTTTCTAATCAACGCATCTCGTGGCAAAGTTATTAGCGAACAAGATTTGATAAATGCATTAAATAATGGAGAAATTGCTGGTTGTGCATTGGATGTGTACGAATTTGAGCCCAAAATTTCAGAAGATTTGAAAAATGCTAAGAATATTTTATTGGCGCCTCATTTGGGAAATGCTACTAAACTTGCACGTGTTCAAATGGGAGAATATACTTTTGACAATATTATGCAATTTAAAAACGGAGAGATCCCTAAAAATAAAGTAAATTAGTTTATTATCGCGTTTAATTATGGTATACTAATTTAGTAAAAAAATGAAAAGGGGAATTTATGACTGATGATATAAAAGCATTGTTCCAATCAAAAGGGTTTTTTGTGTTTTTATCATTGATGTTTAAATTGTTTTTGGATTTGAGTTATTCTTATGCAATAAGTCCGTTGTTTTCGTACATGGGGCTTGTGAACAATTTAAATATTTACAAATTGATAGAATCATACGCTTTGGTTGTGATAATGTGTTATACGATAAGGCATAAAGTAGAGAGAGTCAGTGATTTTTATCTGATGCTATTTTATGTTTTGATAATCATACCATGTTTAAATATATATCCTTATAAGGATTTCTCCAGATTATATATGTACATGTTGATAGCATCGTTTTATACAATTCAAATTTTCGCTAATTCACCGAAATTGAGATTATCTTTCTCGGATAAAAAAATCAACGAAAATTTCATAGTCTATGCTTTTGCACTGGTGGGAATATTGATGTTTGCCTGGATAATAATGCGAGGCGGACTAAAATATTTGAATTTCGATTTTGGAAAAGTATACGACACTAGAAGGGAAATCGCGGAAGTAATCTTCCCAGGACCATTTGCATATTTTATGAACTGGTATGGTAAAATTATCAACCCAACTTTGTTGGTGTTCTGCCTTTGGGATAGAAAAAAATTAGGAACTGTAATCACATTGATTTGCCAAGTATTTTTCTTTGGATTTACTTCACATAAGTCAATGCTATTTTATCCGGTTTTGGTAATTTTTATAGCTATCGTAAAGGGAAACAAATACACTGGAAATTTAATGACTATGGGACTAGCGGGGCTTACATTTTTGTGTTTAGCTTTTTATTTGATAACTGATAATTGGCAACCGATAAGTGTAATTGTAAGACGTGTTTTCATGGTAACTGCAGATAATCATTTCAGATATTATGATGCATTCAAAAACATTGATTTCGTGTATTTGACAGACAAATCTTGGGTATTTGGGGGAAGATTGTATCCATATAATTATCCAATACAAGCATTGATTTCGATGATTTATTACGGTCATCCAAATACTTGGGTAAACACTGGATTCATTGCAAATGGATACGCTAACTTTGGTTTTTACGGAATGTTAACTTATTCTGCAATAACTGGTTGGTTAATTGGAATTATGGATGAAATCTCATACAAAAAAATGCCTTTGTGGGTAGCAATAGCAATAACTATTGTTCCTGTGTTCAATCTTATTAGTGTAGATTTACTTACAGGACTTCTATATCACGGATTGATTATGAGCATAGTTTTAATGTGGTTATTGAGTAAAAGAGATAAAAAAGTTAAGGAGATATAAACTTGGAAGAATTAAATTTAAAAGAAGCGTGGCAAGCAATACTTAGAAAATTGCCACACATTATAATAATAATGCTTGTGTGTGCGTTATTGACAAATGTTTTTAATAATGTTTTGGGAAAGGACTCTTACTCATCAAAAGTTTCAATAATGGTGGGAAGTCCAGAAGATTTTGAAAAAGAAGGAGCAGTTGTTTCCAAAGTAGACGCAATGATCAATACACAATTGGTTTCAAATGTTGAACAATTGATTAAATCAAATTCTGTTTTGGATACAGTAGCAGAAAAAGTAGGAAATGGTGTTAGCTCTTCTGATTTAAGAAAAGATTTGAAAGTAAAAAGCGTTCCATCTACATCAATTATTGAAATGGAATATTCAAGCGAAAGCGCTGAACAAACTAACAAAGTATTGGAAGAATCATTAAAAGCTATCACAGATTTGACTAAAAAAACAATGAAAAAAGATAACATTCAAGTCGTTGATGCGCCTAATGCCAAGAAGAAAATCAAACAACTTGTCAATAAAATGGACACAGCAATAGGATTGTTCTTGGGAATGTTAATAGGTCTAGCATATGCATTTGCTTCTTACTACAAAGACCCTAATATTTTCAGCAAAGAACAATTGCAAAACAAATTGGGACTTGAAACAGTTAGCGTACTTTCAAATGATTACAATGAAAGTTCAAATAGCGCATTGAGCTTATTGAACAGAAGAATAGATAGTTTTGACAATGTTGGTGTGTTTAGTTTTGATCAAAACACATCAAATTTAGCCAAAGCATACAATTCAAATTTCGAAAAGAAAATTACAGCTGTAAGTCCAATTTCAGAAAAAGTAGACCTTACAGATTTGACAAAAGACATTCAAAACGCAATCGTACTTTACAAAAAAGACGATTCAAGATTAGGAGAAATCAAAAACACATTGGAAGCCATAAAATCTTTGGGAATTAATCCAGTTGCAGCAGTTGAAATCTCCAAATACAATTCAGACGACAAAAAATATTTACCATACGCTTAAAACCAAACGCATTAGAATGAAAATTCTGATGCGTTTTTTGTTGTACATAAAAAATTATTGGGTATAAAAATAATGGTGATTAAATGATAAATTCAAAACTTTTTAAAAATTTTACAGAAGAAGAATTTAAACAATTTCTTATTGAATCAAATTCAATAATAAACAAATACAATAAAAATTCGTACGTTTTTACTCCGGGAGATATTTGCAATAAAATCTACGTTTTGAAAAGTGGAAAGCTCAGTCTTGAAAAGACGGATATTAATGGGAAAAACACTGTCGTGAATATTTTCAAAAATCATGGGGAAGTAATGGCTGAGGTGTATTCATATTTGAATAAAATCAGCGATTTTACATTAGTGTGCAACACTGATTGCGAAATTCTTGAAATTCCTGTAAGTTTTTTCGATATATCTGAAAGCTCCACTCCGATTAAAAATAAAATTATGACTAATCTTATAACGATTCTTGCAGAAAAAGCATTTTTCTTAAATAGCAAGGTAAGATTGTTGTCTAGTTTTTCTTTGAGGCAAAAAATCGCAACTTTTTTAATTCAAACAGAAAAAAAAGACGTATCAAATACTGGAATGACAAGGCAGCAGATGGCAGATTTTATGGCTACGACCAGACCTTCATTATCAAGGGAATTGTTGAGCATGGAAGATAGTGATCTTATTGAATTAAACGGATCTGAAATTAAAATTAAAAACAGAGAAGAATTGGAAAACTTATTGTAATGAACAAATGTAACTTATGTTACAGAAACCCAAACTTTAAATTAATTATAATTAAACCATAAGTTAGAAAAAATCAGGAGGAAAGAAAATGGAAAAAACTATTGAAAAAAATGAAGAAATGTTTTGTTATCAATGTCAAGAAACTGCAAAAAACATTGCATGTACAAAACGAGGCGTGTGTGGTAAAACATCAGATGTTGCAAACATCGAAGATTTGCTTGTTTGGGTTACAAAAGGATTGGGCGAAATCCTAACTAGAATGAGAAAAGAAAACAAAGATATCTCTAATTTACATTCTTATGTCAACAATAATTTGTTTACTACAATTACAAACGCAAACTTCCACTACGAAGATTTGTTAGAAAAAGTAAAAGAAACTATCGATTTGAACCAAAAATTAATCGAAGGCTTAGATGACAAAGAAAACTTGTCAAAGGCAGCTTTGTATAACGAAAAAGACGATGATGAATTAAAACTAAAATCACAAATTATAGGCGTGTTGAATACTTTGGATGACGATAAGAGAAGTCTTAGAGAACTTATTACTTACGGATTGAAGGGAATGGCAGCCTACAATAGACACGCTAATGTTTTGGGAAAATTCGATGAAAATGTAGACGAATTTATGGAAATTACTTTAGCAAAATTAATGGACGATAGTTTGTCCGTAGAAGATTTGATAGCTCTTACATTAGAAACTGGATCAAATGGTGCAGCAGCAATGGCTCTTTTGGATAGTGCAAATACATCTGCTTACGGAAATCCAGAAATTTCAGAAGTAAACATAGGAGTTAGAAACAATCCTGCGATTTTGATTTCAGGTCATGATTTGAAAGATATGGAAATGCTTTTGGAACAAACTCAAAACACAGGAGTAGACGTGTACACTCACAGTGAAATGTTACCTGCAAATTATTATCCAGCTTTCAAAAAATACGACAATTTCGTAGGAAATTACGGAAATTCTTGGTGGTTACAAGACAAGGAATTTGAATCATTTAATGGTCCAATCTTGATGACTACTAACTGTATAACTCCACCAAAAGATTCTTACAAAGATAGAGTATTCACAACTGGCGTTGCAGCATATCCTGGAATGAAACACATTGCAGCAGATGAAAATGGTCACAAAGATTTCTCAGAAATAATCGAACTTGCAAAAAAATGTGATTCTCCAAAAGAAATCGAAAACGGTAAAATAGTTGGTGGATTTGCACATAATCAAGTGTTAGCTTTGGCAGACAAAGTTGTTGAAGCTGTTAAAAATGGAGATATTCAACAATTTGTAGTAATGGCTGGTTGTGACGGAAGACAAAAAGGTAGAAATTACTACGAAGATTTTGCGAAAGCATTGCCTGATGACACAATTATTTTAACTGCTGGTTGTGCAAAATACAGATACAACAAATTAAACTTAGGAGATATCAATGGAATTCCAAGAGTTTTAGATGCAGGTCAATGCAACGATTCTTACTCATTGGTTGTCATAGCTCAAGCTTTACAAAAAGCTTTTGGTTTTGATGATATCAACGATTTGCCAATTAGCTACAACATTGCATGGTATGAACAAAAAGCAGTAATCGTACTACTTGCACTTTTGAGCTTAGGCGTTAAAAATATTCATCTTGGACCAACTCTTCCTGCATTCCTATCTCCAAATGTAGCCAATGTTTTGGTAGAAAATTTTGGAATTGCTCCAATAGGAGAAGTTGATGAAGATATGGAAAAATTTGGAATAAAAACAAAATAATTCGTGAAAATTCATTTAATTAAGAGTCCGAAAGGTCTCTTTTTTGTTTGAAGAAATCTTGTTTTAAAATCGATTGACTTCCAATTTTTAAAGATATATTATTATATAGATTGAAAAAATTTGGAGATACAAATGAAATACGAAGATTTTATTTTAAAATGTGAATATGTAGAAATAAAAGCGTTGGAAATGAAATATTTGAGAGATTTTTATGAATACGCTATGCAAAATGAGGTGGGACCATCTGCGGGATGGAAACCACACAAATCCATCGAACAATCCAAGAAAATTCTCAACGATTTCATCGATTCAAAGTTAGAATATGGTATTTTTCAGGAAGACAAACTAATAGGAATGATTGGAGTTTACAAAGACGAATATTTGTACGAAAAACCAGAGTTTGAAGATAAGATAGGCGTTGAAATTGGCTACAGTCTGAACAAAAATTATTGGAATCGTGGGATTATGACAAAGGTTGTGAAGTGTTTTGTAAATCATTTGCTAAAGGATTTGGATTATGATTATGTTTCTTGCAATTGTTTTGTTGAGAATAAAAAGAGTGCAAGAGTTATTGAAAAATGTGGGTTCAAATTTTATGGTGAACATCTGTATGAGAATTTTGATGGAACAAATAAGCTTTTCAACTATTATTACATAGAAAATTTGAAGGAGGGATAGATTGAATTTAGCATTAAAGAAGAGTAAGTTTTTCGGGGATAAAAATTTCTACAAAGGTGTGTTGGTACTAGCAATTCCAATTATTATTCAGCAACTTATTACATCGTTTGTAAATATGTTGGACAATATTATGGTTGGACAGACTGGAACTTTTGCGATGAGTGGAGTTTCTGTTGCTAACCAATTGATTACTGTATTTAACTTGGCAATTTTCGGACTTGTGTCAGCGGCTAGTATTTTTGCGGCACAATTTGCAGGTAAGAAAGATTACAAGAATGTACAAAACTGTTTGTATTTTGATGTGGTGTTATCTTTTATCGTTTCTGTGATTAGCGTTTTAATTTTCTGGGTTTTTGGCGAGAAATTATTGTATTTATTTATGAATCCAGATACAGATACTGTAAAAAATATTAATACGACTATGAAGTTTGCACTAGATTATACCAAGATAATGACTATAGGATTTATTCCTTTTGCTTTTTCACAATCCATCTCATCCTCAATGAGAGTGAATGGCGAAACTAGACTTCCGATGATAACGTCGATTATTACTGTTTTAGTAAATTTTGCGTTCAACTTGGTTTTGATTTTCGGACTTTTAGGATTTCCAGCATTGGGACCAAAGGGCGCTGCGATTGCGACTGTTATTTCAAGATTTGTTGAACTTTCATTGTTTATTTATTTTGCAAACAAAAACAAACTTAGGTTTACATTTTATTCTAATTTTTTCAAAAATTTCCATGTCGATACAGGACTTTTCAAAAATATAACTGTTGCGGGAATCCCTTTGATAATAAATGAAGTTTTGTATTCTTTAGGGATTGCTGCGATCACACAATCTTATTCAACAAGAGGAATTGAAGCTTTGGCTGCGTACAATATTTCTCAGACAATTATAGGACTTTTCATCGTTTTTAATTTGGCGATGGGAGATTGTATTTCAATTATGGTAGGAAGACTTTTAGGTAGTGGAAATGTCGATGAAGCTGTGGACACAGACAGGAAATTAATTGTGTTCTCATTGATGTTAGCACTTGTAGTTGGAATTGTGTTGGTTATTTTGGCGCCACTTTTTCCTGAATTTTACAACACAACTGATGATGTAAGATCGATGGCGACAAATATGCTTAGAGTTGGTGGAGCATTTTTGTGGATATCTGCTTTATACAATGCGTCATATTTTACGCTCAGAAGTGGTGGCAAAACTGTTCTGACTTTGCTTTTTGATTCTGTAGGAATTGTTTTGATTTCGTATCCAATTTCGTTTTTGTTGGCAAAATTTACAGACTTAAATGTCGTCTTGATGTATTTGATAATTTCTGTGATTGATTTGTACAAGGTTATTTTGGGATTGTATTTGGTTGGAAAGAAAATTTGGGTAAAAAACTTGGCGAAATAATCGCTTTGGGTTTATTAATAAATGTTGAATTTGGCTATTTGTGATATAATAAAATAAGTTAAATTTATTTTTTATGGAGGATATTATGAGTGAAGTAAGAGTAAGATTTGCTCCAAGTCCAACAGGATTTTTGCACATTGGTGGACTTAGAACAGCTTTATATAATTATTTGTATGCTAGAAGAAATAACGGAAAATTTCTTTTGAGAATTGAAGATACTGATAGAACTAGATATGTTGATGGTGCTATCGAAAATTTATTGGAACAATTAAAATGGGCAGGGCTTGATCCGGACGAAGGAGTTGTTCTTGATGATGAAGGAAACGTAACTGAAGTTGGAGAATGTGGCCCTTACGTTCAATCTGACAGAGTAAAACAAGGTTTGTACCAAAAATATATCGATGAATTAATCGAAAAGGGTTACGCATATTATTGTTTCTGCTCAAAAGAAAGATTGGATCAAGTAAAAGCACAACAAAAAGCAGATGGTTTGATGCCAAAATATGACGGTCTTTGCAGAGGAATTAGCGTTGAAGATGCTAAGAAGAGAATTGCAAATGGCGAAGAATATGTTATTAGATTGAAACTTCCTGAAAACAAAGAAATCACATTTAACGATGCGATTAAAGGTAAGATTACTTTCAACACTAATGATATGGACGATCAAGTTTTGATAAAATCAGACGGATTTCCAACTTATCACTTCGCAGTTGTAGTTGACGATCATTTGATGGGAATTACTCATATTGTTCGTGGTGATGAATGGATTTCTTCAACAGCAAAGCATGTGTATATGTATCAATGTTTCGGATGGGATGTTCCAGAATTCGTTCACTTACCAGTTGTTTTAAACAAATCAGGCAAGAAATTATCTAAGAGAAATGACGACGTTGCAGTCAAAGATTTCCGTACAAAAGGATATTTACCAGAAGCTATCGACAATTATCTTGCACTAGTAGGTTGGTCAAGTGAAGATAACCAAGAAATTATGTCAATGGATGAATTAGAACATAAATTTGATTTCGGCAGAGTTTCAAAATCTGGAGGAGTTTTCGATACAGAAAAATTAAACTGGATTAACAGACATTATATAAAAGAAATAGAAAACGAAAAATTAGCATCAATGTTAAAACCATACTTGGTTGAAGATGGTGTGATTTCTAAAGATTATCCAGATTACAAATTATTAGAAATTGCTTCATTATTCAAAGAAGAGTTGGATTATTTACAAGAAATTACTGAAAAAGTTGAATTCTTGTTCAAGGATTACGAAATGGATGATGATGCTAAGGAATTCCTAAACTACGAAAAATTAGACGAATTGATGAATGCACTAAAAGAAGAAGTCGAATCAGTTGATGAAATCGAAAAAGAATTTGCATCAGGAGTTATGAAGAGAGTTCAAAAGAAGACAGGAATCAAGGGCAAGGATTTGTGGATGACTACAAGAGCCATTGTAACAGGAAATGTTCACGGACCAGACTTGGATTCTATTATGGTAGTTTTAGGAAAACAAGAAGTTTTAGATAGGATAAACAAAGCTTTAAATAGATAGGAGAAGATATGAAGTTATACAATACACTGACACGAAAAAAGGAAGAATTCAAACCAATAAAAGAAAAAAATGTCGGTATATACGTATGTGGTCCTACAGTTTATAATTATATTCACGTTGGAAATGCAAGACCGATTGTGGTATTTGATACTTTACGAAGATATTTTATTTACAAAGGATATAATGTTAAATTTGTAAGCAACTTCACTGATATCGACGACAAAATCATAAATAAAGCAAAAGATGAAGATATAGACTTCAGAGAAATCACCAAGAAATACATTGAAGCTTACTTGGACAATGTGTCGGGACTTAATTTCGACGAAGACGACACTATTCATCCAAAAGCTACTGAATATATCGACGAAATGATTAAATTCGTGAAAACTTTGGAAGACAAAGGCGCAGCTTACAATGTAGATGGCAATGTGTACTTCGATATAACAAAAGCAAAAGATTATGGTAAATTATCCAAGAAAAATATCGATGATTTACGTGCTGGAGCAAGAATTGATGTAAATAGCGAAAAGAAAAATCCAATGGATTTTGCTTTATGGAAAAAGAGAAAAGAAGAAAGTGAACCGGCTTGGGAAAGTCCATGGGGAATGGGAAGACCTGGTTGGCACTTGGAATGCTCTGTAATGAGTAAATCAATTTTGGGTGACACTATTGACATTCATGCTGGTGGAGAAGATTTGCAATTCCCACACCACGAAAATGAAATCGCACAATCAGAAACATGCACTGGGGCTCACTTTGCAAATTATTGGTTACACAACTCAATGATAACTGTAGATAAGGAAAAAATGAGCAAATCAAAGAACAATTTCTTCTTATTAAAAGATATCGAAAAAGAATTTGATTTGGAAGTCATCAGATTATGGTTGTTGTCTGTTCACTATAGAAATCCAATTGATTTTAGTCACGATACGTTAGTAGCTACTAAGAATTCTCTTGATAGATTGTATACAGCCAAGAAATTCTTGAATAGAATTTTGGAAAACTCTTCTGAAAAAGAAGAAAAAGATGATAATATAAAAACATTCAGAGAAAAATTCGAACAAGCTATGGATGATGACATCAATACGGCCGATGCAATTAGCGTATTGTTTGATTTCATTAAATATATCAACAAAAATTACAATGAAAATACATCGAAAAATATCTTGCTTGACGCTAAGAAATTGATGGATGATATTTCTTATGTTTTGGGAATTTTATTCAAAGAAGATGACGATGATTTGGATTCTGAAATAGAAGATTTGATCGAACAAAGAAATGCTGCTAGAAAAGAAAAAGACTTCAAAAAAGCAGATGAAATAAGAGACAAACTCTTATCTATGGGAATTGTGTTAAAAGACACAAGAGATGGAGTTATATGGGAGAGAAGTAATTAATGAAGGTTAATCTAATTAGATACACTCCAGATGCACAAAAACTTGTCGCATCAAGTGCAAAACTTTGCTATTCAGATAGTTCTGTTATGGAGATTGAAGAAGGACTAACTGATGAAAATGTAGAAAATTTCATAGATAAATTAATGGATTTGGGACACATGTCACCGGTTGAACACATTAGTTTTACTTTTGCAATAGAGGGTGTATCTAGAACCTTGACCCACCAATTGGTCAGACACAGATTAGCAAGCTACTCGCAAAAATCTCAACGATATGTGAGAGCAAATAATTACGAGTATATTATCCCTCCAAAAATAAAAAACAATCCAAAGGCTTTAGAAATCTACGAAAAACACATGCAACACACAATTGACGCTTATAACGAACTTACTGAGATTCTTATTGAAGAAGAGTACGACAGATTAATCGAATCTGGTGTTGACGAGAAAAAAGCAAAATCAATGTCAGAAAAAAGCTCCATTGAAGATGCGAGATATGTTTTTTCAAATGCAACTGAAACTAAAATTGTCATGACAATGAATGCTCGTGAATTGTTGCATTTCTTTGAAGCGAGATGTTGTCAAAGAGCGCAATGGGAAATTCGAGAAATGGCGACACTAATGCTTATCGAAGCGAAAAAAGTGTGTCCACAAATTTTCAAAAAAGCAGGACCAGGTTGTATTAAAGGAAGTTGTCCAGAAGGAAAGATGACTTGTGGTAAAATAAAAGAAGTAAGAGAATATTTTAATAGCCTTGACTAAGTAGGAGATATTATGGGAAAGATCGCAATTTTAACAGATTCAGGTAGTGAAATTACACCAAAAATAGCTGAAGAATACGGCATAGAATTGATACCACTTCAAATAAACTATTCGGATGTTTCATACGATGATTACACTGTTGAACCTAAATATATATACGAAAACATCGATAGAGAAGTTCCAAAAACTTCTATTCCATCAATTGGAGATATAGTTAATAAATTAAATGACATAAAAAATAGGGGATTTGACAAGATAATCTGCATTTCAATTTCTTCAAAATTGAGTGGAATGTACAATGCTTTTATGTTGGCAAAAGACCAAGTGGAAGATGTGCAAGTAGAAGTATTTGACTCAAAAAATATTTCGATTGGTACGGGATTTTTTGCAATATTTGCGAGAAAATTAATTGATGAAGGATTTTCATTAGAATCTATAATAGAAACAATGAAATCAAAAATCAAAGATTCAGTACCAGTTATAACTTTGGATACTTTGAAATACTTGACATTAGGTGGTAGAATAGGTAAAATCACAGGAGTAGTTGGTAATTTACTAAATTTGAAGCTTATAATCTCTTGTAATGAAGATGGAGAATATTATACAGTAGAAAAAAATCGTGGCACAATGAAAAACATCAACCACGCTATTGAGATAGTGAAAAAAGAATTAAGTGGTATCAAGGATTATTACTTGGTTTTATTGAATGGAGATAATAAAAGTGCTATGGAAATTGCCAAGGAAAGTATGAAAGATTTGATTGAGGGGGCAAAGTTCTATTACGAAGGTCAAATAGTTTCGACTTTGAGTATTCACACTGGACCTGGATTGTTTGGAATAGGATATTTTAAATTATAATCTAGTAGGGGGCGAGTAAATGGGAAACAAAAAAAGCAATATAGAATTTATTACTAATGGAAATATTACTGATGTGATTTTTAAATTAAGTATCCCATTGATGATTAGTAATCTAATCAAAACCCTTTATGGTATAACTGATGGAATATATGTAGCTCGAATTAGCTCGGAAGACTATGCTGCGACATCTTTTACTTGGCCTGTGCTGTATTTGTTTATAGCAGTTGGACTTGGAGTAAGTGTGGCAGCTACTTCTTTAATGAGTCAAAGACTTGGCGCTAGAAAACTAAAAGACTGCTCAATTTATGCTGTGCATACTTTAATTCTCACGACAGTACTTGGAGTTATCTTTAGCATTCTAGGTGTAATTACCGCACCATTTATTGTAAGATGGATGGGAGCGACAGGAAGCTTTGAATATAAATCATACATATTTCTTGCGATAAACTCTGTAGGGCTATTGTTTGATATGATATTTTTTGGATATCAATCGATACTCAATTCTCAAGGAAGAACGAAATCTATGACGATTATATCGACAATTTCATCTGTGACAAACGTCGTTATAGATCCATTCTTTATTTTTGATAATGTTTTGGGAATCCCAGGACTTAACATGGGACTTGCAGGTGCCGCATGGGCGACTGTTTTATCCAAAGTATTGCTAGTAGTATTTGCAATAAGAGTTGTAAGAAAAGAATCCGAAATTGAAGTTAGTTTCAAAAACTTCAAGCTGGATATGGGAATAATCAAGCACATATTTTCCATTGCAATTCCTGCATCACTTGGTTCAAGCGGAGAAGCGATTGGCTTTACTGTACTTAACGGATTCATTCAATCATATGGTACAACTACGCTTGCAGCTTTTTCAATGGGCAACAGACTTTCCGATATCTTCAACCAAGGAGCTATAGGAATTGGAATGGCTCTGACATCAATTACAGGACAAAATATTGGAGCAGGTAAAAAAGAAAGAAGCAAGGATATTTTCAAACGTGCAAATATTATAATAACTTTCTTCTCTTTGGCTTCTGCGATAATTATTTTGCTTTTAAAAGATCAATTGCTATCCATATTCATCAAAGATCGTTCAGATATAGAACTATGGAGACAAGCAAGTGAGTACATGTACTTCTCAGCGATAATTACATTTTTCATGGGATATTTCTCAGCGATTAATGGTTTCTTCCAAGGAGTTGGGAAAACAAAACTTACAATGTACTTGTCGCTTGCGAGATTGTGGGTTCTAAGACTTCCACTAATTATGATACTAAAAAAATTGACAGATCTTGGATCAACTGGAATTTGGATATCTATGTTAGTGTCCAATGGACTAACAGTTTTGATAGGATTTATAATATACAAACGCGGCAAATGGGAAAGATAAGACTGATGTTAAACATCGGTCTTTTTTTATTGAAATATTCTATATATTTCAAAATTGAAATAATTTATGAAAATTTATAAAATAAATAAAAGCTCAAAAAAATAGTGAAATATTAACGATAAACTACAAAAAGCTCTTGAAAAATAATAAAAATTATTCCATATAAAATTTTTGTGAATTTGAAATAACCTTTAAATTTAAAGGAAAAAGTGATATATAGAATAATACAATAAATAAATTTTTGTGAAAACGATAGCTTAAAGTACAAATGATTGTTTATCTTCAGACAATGTGATAAGATTAGTGTGACAAAAATATAAAAAGGAGATGTAGATATGATTAAAAGCTTAATCGCTTTAGTTGTAGCTTTTGCGTTATGCGTTGTCATTGATCGTTTGAAGAAAAAAGGTACTTCATTCATGATTAGAATTTTATTAGCTACAGCTATGGGTGCGATAGTAGGACTTATTTTCAAAGGAAGCACAGATTATGTAGCGATATTTGGTCGTGTGTTTGCAAGTTTATTACAAGCATTTGTAATTCCATTATTATTATTTTCAATTATTACTACAGTTGCATCTTTGGAAAGCTCAGAAAAATTAAGATCAATGGGTGGCAAAACAATTCTTATTTTAGCTTTACACAATGTTTTAGCTGCTATATTGTCTATAATTTTAGGTAAATTAGTAAACATAGGAATGAATGCCAACATTAAAATGGATGTTGCAGATAAGGTTAAGGAAGTTCCACCTTTTGCAGATGTATTTGTAAGTTTCTTCCCTAAGAATATCATCGACAGTATGAGTCACAACAAAATCGTTCCAATTGTAATTTTTGCAATTATTATCGGTATTGTTGTACTTAGATATACTAACAAAGAAGAAATTAAACCATTCATGGATTTTGTAGAAGCTGGTAACAAAGTAATGAACAAAGTTATTGGAGAAATCATCGAATTTACTCCTTATGCTGTTCTTTCATTATTAGCAAACCAAGTTGCTACATTGGATTTATCATTCGTTAAATCATTATTATTCTTATTATTAATGGTTTATGTAGCATGTTTGTTCCACACATTCATCACTACATCAGCTATGATGAGTTTGATTGCACACATCAATCCATTCAAGTTCCAACGTAAATTCTTCCCAGCATGGTTGATAGCATTTACTACACAAAGTTCAATTGGATCTTTGCCAGCAAATATTAAAGAACAGGAAGACATGGGTGTACCTACAGAAACTGCATCATTTGCAGCATCAATTGGTACAACATTTGGTATGCCAGGTTGTGCAGCTGTTTGGCCAATTTTATTAGCCATGTTCACAATCAACGCTCTTAATATTCCGTTCTCAGCAACTCAATACCTTATCATGGTTGGTTCATGCTTGTTCGCATCAATTGGAACAGTAGGAGTACCAGGAACAGGAACTATTCAAGCTACAGCTATTTTTGCTACAATGGGATTACCAGTTGAAATGATTTTGGTACTAAGCCCTATCCAAGGTGTTGCAGATATGGCACGTACTTCAACTAACGTTCACGCAGGTGGATCTACTGGTGTTATGGTAGCAGCAATGCAACACGATTTAGATTTAGAAAAATTCAATGCATAATTGAAAAAAATAGAAGCTTTTTGATTTTTCAAAATAGCTTCTATTTTTTTGATTTTAATTTTACAAAAATACAAAAGATAGCCTAAACAAAGCCTATCTTTTAAATTCTCTTAAATTCTAATTTGTTTTCGAAATAATACGAGTATATTTCATTTTCATTTGGTATATCATCAAAATCTATCAAATATGTTTGAGTATTGGAATGCGTTCTAACAGCCATAGAAGCTGTTTGTGTGTCGAAAGCACTGATATACCTAGTAAATGTATAGTAATCGTGTGAATCGTTCTTAAAAAAGCCCTCAGTGATTTTTAGAGGCTCTAATATACTAAATGCTGATGAGTATGCTTCATTTACATTATTAGATTTCTTGTGAGTTGACAGGATGTATTTTGCTCTGATGAATCTACTCACAGGATCATAGGCTCCTGTCAAATCTTTTATCTGATTAAACTTGGACAAATCACCGACGGATTTTTCATATCTTTTAACGTGTGAAGAATATTTTGGTGAATTAGTCATTACTTTAGGATTATCTCCACATGGGACTAATTTGTGATTTTTGTATTCCAAAACCGTTGAATCACCTGTTCTGTCGACAAACATAAAGTGGAAATCAGGGCATATCACAGAATTGCCATCAACATCTTTGTTAGCTAGGTGAATATTGTCCAAATCATTTAACAATTCTTCAACTGTTTTGTAATTTCCAAGTGCAAAATTCATAAAATCTAGTGAATTTGTGTTTATTTTTCCTTCAACTGGATGATTGCTAAACAAATTATTTGCGATAAACATATTCGTACAACCGCACAGTCCGTGTTCATTTACACCATCTTTGATAGGGTACAGATTTCTAAAACACATTCCCATCATTTTATATTTTGAACGCAGAGGTTTGTAATATAAATCATCCGCATAGTGAAATCCTCTTGGAAGATAAATCATGTTGTACTCCAAAGGAACTTCAAAATCAAGCGTACGAGCCATAACAGAGCCTTTAGGATAATCTACGATAATTGTTGTACACATATTATTCTACAATCATTTTGGCAAGTACATCAGGGTTTCCACAACCAGTAGTCAATACCATGTCATTCTCAGAAACTTTAGATCGGATATAATCACGTGCTTCTTCAAAAGTTTTGTAGTATTTTGCATTCACGCCATTTTTAACTAGTTTTTCGACCAAATCTGTAGAATGAATGCTGCTGTCGAATTTTTCCCTTGCAGCGTATATTTCAGTTACTATAACCTCATCACAATCGTAGAATGCATTGGCAAAATCATCCAATAGCATCTTAGTTCTTGAGTAAGTGTGGGGTTGGAATACGCAGTAGAATTTACCCTTTTTGTGCTCATCTAAAGCTTTCAACGTATTTTTGATTTCGGTAGGATGATGACCATAATCGGTCTTTATTTCACAACCTTTGTAAAATCCTACAGTTTCCATTCTTCTATGAAGATTTTGGTATTCCTTCATATTTTTTCTTATAGTGTCGATATCGATGTGGAATTCGTAACATGCGATAATCGCAGCCGCTGCATCGTATATGTTATGACGTCCAATTATAGAAAGTGAGAATTCTTCATCTTTATCGAATTTTTTAGATGAAATTACAAAAGTAGGATTGCCATTTTCATTAAAAGTTATATCGTGAACGTTGTAATCAGCCTTTTCGTTTTCTATACCAAAAGTTATGATTTCACCTTTAATATGAGATAACAGAGGTTCGCAGTTTGGATCGTCTATATTTATAATCGCTTTGGAATTTTCGTCTAAGTTTTTCATGTAGCCAATGAATGTTGCAACGATATGATTTAAATCTTTATAGTAATCTAAGTGATCTTCGTCGATATTCAAAATAATAGCCATTGAAGGATAGTAATTGAGAATATTTGCTTTGTATTCACAGGCTTCAGTAAGCATGTATTCGCTATTTCCACAGTGAACATTGCCTTGGATTTCGTCAAGTTTTCCACCTAAAAGTATAGACGGATCAACTTTTGCATCAATTAAAATTTTCGCGATCATTGAAGTTGTCGTTGATTTACCATGAGATCCACTAACTCCTATGGAGTATTTGTAATTTCTCATGAGTGCTCCAAGGAAGACACCCCTGCTTACAACATCTACTCCAAGTTCTCTTGCAGCAACTAATTCTTCGTTGTCATCTAAGATTGCATCAGTGTATACAATTAAGTCAGGATTTTTGATATTTTCTCTTTTTTGTCCGATAAATATTTCAACGCCTAGACTTTTTAGTCTATTAGTTTCATCTGATTCTTCTCTGTCGCTTCCAGATATTTTGTATCCGTAGTGGTTTAACAACTCAGCGATACCACTCATTGATATTCCACCGATTCCTATAAAATGTATATATTTAAATTTGTGCTCTTCTATATTAAAATTGAACATAAGCCCCTCCTTATTTCCAACTGTTATTATATCACAAAAAATTGAGAAATAATGAGCTTTTAAGAGCCTAAAAATCTACAAAAACATTAAGATTTATTTGATATACAAATGTAGTTTTAGTGTTATAATTAGATGGAGGAGAAAACATGAAAGATATATTACTAATAAACGATATGCCAGGATATGGGAGAGTCGCTCTTAGTTGTATGATTCCTGTGCTAAGCAACAAGGGTAAAAGCGTTTTTAATTTGCCAACAGCTGTTGTGAGTAACACTTTGGATTATGGCAAATTTGCGATATTAGATACGACAGAATACATGAAACAAGCCACAAAAGTATGGGAAGAATTGGATTTTAGTTTTGATTTAATAGCTACAGGATTTTTATATAGCTTAAAACAAGTGGACATAATTAAAGACTTCATAAAAAAACAAAAAAACTCACCAGATGTTGTCGTGGATCCAATAATGGCAGACAATGGGAAACTCTACAATGGTTTGGATGAGAAAAACATCGAAAATTTCAGAAAACTTATCGATGTAGCAACTGTTATAATCCCAAATGAAACAGAGGCCAGATTAATAACATCCATGATGAATGATCCAATAAAAGATGTTGCAGAAAAACTTATACAAATGGGTGCAAAATACGCCGTTATTACAAGTGTAGAAGAAAATAATGAACATTTTGTTTTCTGTATGGATGAGAATTTTGTATCAGATAAAATATATTATGAATACATCGACACATCTTATGCGGGAACAGGGGATTTGTTCTCAGCATTATTCATAAGTCAATATTCAGAAAACAAATCAATATTTGAGTCAGCAAAGTATGCTAGTTTAAAAACAACTGAACTACTGAAACTTTCCTTGGATATTAAGGATAAGGCTCGTGGACTACCAATAGAAAGATTTATAGATATTTTGTGATTTGAAATATTAAAACATTTAATAGAAAGGATTGAATATTTCATTGTAAATTGTATATTCAATTGTTATAATATTATTGCATAAAAATACTAGGGGGATAATATGATTGATTTAGACGCTTTAGAAAAGAGAAATAAAAGAAAAAGCGTAATTATGATGGCGGTAGGCGTAATCCTTATTGCATTGGGAATTCATTTCTTCTTGGCACCAAATAAATTGTCATTAGGTGGGGCAGCTGGTATGGCAATTGTTATAGGTAATTTCGTTCCTATTTCAACGGGTCCAATTCTGATTATCATAAACACGATTTTATTTATAGTAGGATTTATAATGCTTGGAAAGGCTTTTGGACTTAAAACTATAATTTGTTCTTTGGGACTTAGTTTATTGGTTTGGATTTTAGATATTGTATTTCCTATGGAAAAACCATTATTTGAAGGAAAAATGATTCAATTAATAGCAGCAGTAATGATTTACGGATCAGGAGTGGGAATTGTACTTAATAATTACGCATCAACAGGTGGATCTGACATATTCGCTAAGATATTGAATAAATACTTGGGAATTGAGTTGGGTAAAGGATGTTTGATGGTGGATTTCCTTATCACATTATCAGCATGGTATGCCTACGGAACAGAAATAGCGATATACTCACTTGTAGGTACTGTACTTAACGGATTAATAATAGATTTTACAATTAATGGTATGAACACATCAAAACTTTGCACCATTACTACTTCAAAGCCTGATGAAGTAAGCAAATTCTTAGTAGACAATCTTACAAGATCTGCTAATATTTACACTGCAAAGGGTGCTTATTCTGGATTGGAAAAAGAAATTGTTCAAACAGTTGTAAGCAATAGAGATTTTATTATGTTAAAAAAATACATCCAAGAAATAGATCCATTAGCATTCGTTATTGTATGTAATGCGAGCGAAACATATGGTTGGAGATGGAGAAATATAATAGAATAATTTAATTAAAGATAACCTTAGATTATTAGTTTGATTAAACTTTTGGCCTAAGGTTTTTTTATTGGAAAAAAAGTAGGGGAAAAATAATTTGGGGAAAATCTAAAAACAGCTCAAAAAAAAGATGTGTGAAAAATCACACATCTTTTTAAAAGCCTATAGAATTATTCTATATAACCATTTTGTTTTAGTATTTGTGATGCTTTATCTAAGTTTGCATCAGACACTTGAACGATTGGACCAGTACAGCCCATACCGCTTTCAGCGTATATATTTTCTTTCCATAAAGCTTGAACAGCATCTTCAATTTCAAGAATGTCAATTCCTGAGATTGTTGCAGATACAACTTCTTTGTCTGGCATTTTAACTTCTTCAGAAGATTCCTTTGGAGCTTCTTTCTTAGTTAAAGAATCTAAGATGCCTTTGAAGTCAGCCTTTTCAGCTTGTTTATAGATAGATTTTTTATTGTTATCAATTCCACCAGCTACTGTTTGGTAAGCATATTTTAAAGCATTTGCAACTACAGGAGCACCTGAAGCACGAGATACTATAAATATGTTTCTTTCGTAGCCTTCACCGATACCAGGACCATATCCAAAACCAGTAGTTTCGTAGTTACCACCTGATGTGAATGAACCGAACATCTTCATTAATAAGTTACCTGTTAATGAATCAGTTACCATTACATCACAGCTTCCCATAAGAAGGTCATTACCTCTCATTACGATACCACCATCAGCTCTTTGGCTTTCAGCAAATTCGATATCGAATCCGTTGTCTTTGAAGTGTTTCAAAGCTTTTTCTACTTGTCTTGCACCATCGATGTTTAAAATACCAACTGTTGGTTTTGCGATACCACAAGATTTAGCTGCGATAACACCTGCAACTGCATTTCTTACCATAGCTTTTGTTCTTTCTGTATCACTAGTTCCTGTAGTAGTAGCTAAGAACATTTCTTTGCCAGTACCAGGAGTGATTACTCTACCAACTGTTGAAACACCGATAGGGAAGTTGTAGTGAAGAGTTACACAGGCTTGAATTTTGCCACTGTCAAGTAATTCTTCCATCTTTTTGTACATATCTTCATCGTTATCAACTTCATAAGTTTCATGTTCGTCATCAACTTTTTCACCGATAACAACTACTTCAAAAAGATCAGAATCAGCTAATTCAATAGTTTTTTTCATGTTTTCAACACCGTGTTCACTACCTAAAGTAGTAAGACCGATTTTTACTTTCTTACCAAATTTTCCGCTTTCGATAGCTTCAGATATTTCAAGAAATACTTCGGAAATTTTTTTATTATCCATGTCTACACCTCTATTCTGCTAAAAGATTTTCAGCTAGTTTTCTCATGGATTCTGCGATTACTTTCTTAATTTGATCCTTTTCTGATTCAGATGAAACTGATGATTCATCTTCCATTTTACCATCATTTCTTTCCATAACGATAGATACACCATCAAATAAGTTAGTCATTCTACCTAGGAACAAACTACCTTTACCAACGAACATTACTCTGTTGTAATCTCCTTCTGTTAAGTCTTTAATAGCATGTCCTGCATAAGGAATACCTGATGGGATGTGTCCTTGTGTTGGAGCCCAACCTACTAAGCCTTTTTCTTTAATGAAATTAGCTAATTCTTTTCTGTCTAAGTCTCCTTGTTTAACAGCAAGGGCAGCGATCATCTTATAGTTAGCTTCAGGAACATTTCCAGCTCCGGCAGGTTTAGTGATATCTGGGTTTTGCATTTCTACAGAGTATTTATCTACATCAGTAATCTTTAATCCATTTTCTTCTAATGAATGAGATACTAAGCTTGAGATAACTGCTTGTGGTGAAGAACCAGTTTTAACTGTGTGACGTCCTACGATGTCAGTTCTTAATACTGGGTGAACACCATCATTTTCTGAGATTAAAATTGCAAATCCACCAACTACGTCTTCAAGAACTGGGAAGCCCTTCTTAACGTGGTCTTTAGCGTTCATACCTAATTTAGCAGTTGAACCACCTGCTACTACCATAACATTCTTATAAACACCAGATTTAACTAAAGCACTTGCTTCGATTAATGAGTGAACAGGAGCTGCACAGAATCCTCTTGTATCAGAGCCTGTTGCATTTTGTAATCCTACGATTTCAGCGATAGATTTAGCGAAGTTACCGCCACCTCTTTGGTTAACGTCTCCGCAGGCTTCTTCTGAACATTCGATTACATAATCTATATCATCTCTGTCAATGTCGTTCTTAGTAACTAATTCAACAGCTGCAAGAACACCTGAAGCTTTTACTACTAAGTTTTCGAACATTGTGTGAGCGCTTAAGTTTACGTCGATATCATGAGCTGCTTTGATATAACCACAAACTTTTCCGTCATGGTATAAAGCTTCTGCCATGTGAGTGTCGAATAATTCTTGAGCATTTGAAATATCAGATCCTTTTAGGTGACCAAAATATGGTTCTAAAATAGGATATTCTTCTTCGATAACTGGTTTAATTTCGTTTACGAATTCTTCAGAAAGTTTTACTAAGTCGAATGCATCAGACATTTGTAATAATGCAATGAATACATCTTGTTTTACGATTTTACCCATTTTACCATCAGCCTTACCTTCTTCGTAAGAATGATTAGTAAATGGCATTTCGTAATTTTCAAGTTCTTGAGGAGCAATATTTCCTATATAAACTTGGTTAGGAAGATATTTTACTACCTCATCAAAACTTCTAATGTGTTTTCCAACTTCTTTTAAGAATTCAGAATCTGGGTTTACTACTCTTTCAGTTTGACATGTTGATCCGTTTTGGATAATCATATCAGGAGTGTTGACTAATACATAGCCTGCTCCCTTTAATACTGGAAAATTCATCTGTTAACTATTCTCCTTTATTATTTATTTATATTTGAATTAGTCTTCAAAAACTGTTTGATCTTCTACCTCTGTAGTTAAAGCGTTTAATGCTTTCATAACAATCTTTTTACGAAGACTATATTCTTCTTCTTTAGTTAATGCTGGGTTTCCTAATGGGTGAGGAATAGCAATAGCTGGGACAATTCTGTTAGCACCTACTGTTAATGAGATAGGAGTAACTGTACAAATATGAACAACAGGAAGTCCTGTACGTTCAATTGCTTTTACCATCGTTGCACCGCAACGTGTACAAGTACCTCAGGTACTAGTAAGAACAACTGCGTCTACATTGTCAGCTAATAATTTTTCACCAATTTCAGTACCGAAAGCATCAGCATTAGCAACGGCAGTACCATTACCTACAGTTGAATACCAAGTTTCGTGTAATGAACCAATAACGCCTTCTTTTTCTAATTCTCTCATAACATCGATTGGTAATACTCTGTCGCCATCTTCATTAGCGTATACTGGGTCGTATCCACCGTGAGCTGTTTCAGAGTTTTCAGCTGTCAAATCATTGATTCCTGAGAAATCATAAGAACCGTATTTAGTTGCTGAAGATGATTCGATGTGATCTGGGTTTCCTTTTGGAACTGTACCACCAGAAGTTACAAGAGCGATTCTTGCTTTTGATAAATCTTTGATAGCTTTACCAGGTTCAACCCTGTCGAATGCAGGCATTGGATATTCTGTTTCGAATTCTTCGCCATTAATTTTCTTAATAAGCATTTCAACAGCTCTTTGAGAACCGATTTTGTCTGAGAAGAAGTTAACACGAACTCCTCTTTCAATATATCCTTCTTCTTTAGGAGCGCCAATTTCTTCTCCCTTAGCAACCTTAGGACCTAATTTACCGATTTTCTTCATAGCGTCTCTCATACCAGCGGCACTATTCTTAGTTTCTACGATATAAACGTCCTTTTTGTACATATCTGCACCTGGGTTTTCAGGATACATACCTGTTAATACAGGAATATTTAATTCATCTTTAACTGCTTTAGCCATAGTACCAGCAGCAACACCGTATCTACCAGCGTTGAATGCAGGACCAGTTACTACGAAGTCTGGGTTAGCTTCTTTGATCATTCCCAATACTTCTTTTTGAGCAGATTCCATATTTTCACCGAAATATGAGTCACCACATACTACAGTTCTAACTACTTCAAAATCTTCTCCCAACGCTTTTTGCAATTGAGCAGAGATAGGAGGTAATTGTTCTGCTATAAATGGTTTTGTATCAGCTTTTTCTTCTCCACCAATACCAGCGAAGAATTGGTTTATATAATGAACAACTTTAATTTTATCCATTAAGCTTACTTCCTTTCTTTATAAAAATTTGCAATAATCGCTTCTGATATCGTTCATTTCTTCAGCGATTTCATCAACGTCAAGAACCATTTCCATCATACCAACTTGTTCATCATAAACGTCAGCATCAAATTGTTCTTTACATTCTTCTTCTACAACATGGTAAACTAACAATCCAAGTTCAACGCCTGCTAATGGGCCTGCGAATGTTGGGTCACCTGCTGTTACTGTTTCAGCTGCAAGACCTGCAGCTTCAGCTTCTGCGGCACCTAGAAGAACCACTACGTTTTCAGCTCCGTATTGTTCAGCGAAGTCTTTAACTCTCTTTTGGTTTTCTAAGTCCATAGCTCCTGCGCTAGTTCAGACGAAACATTCTGTAGATGAGAAAATTACTTCTGTGTTAGGAACTGTGTTTACACATGTTTCAATTGCAAGACCTGGAATTCCATCACGGTCTCCAATTATGATAACTTTTTTATTTTCTAAAAATCCCATAATTATCCTTTCTTAAGTTTGTATTTTATTTAGTTTTGAATAAATCTTCTTTATATTAATAAGTTTTTGCTGTTAATCTGTTGAATCCAGTTTCGTTAGTAGCTCCTGTGATTGCTTGGATTTCTACTTCGATAGTACCGTCATCTTTTAATGCTCCATCAGATCCACCTGCGATAGTGTCAACGAATTGGATATGACCAATTACTTTGTCCATCTTTGGTAAAGTGATGAATTGGTTAGCATTACCACCAGTTACTACTGCGTTTGCAGCTGGGTCAGCATCTGCTAATGATTGAGAAGCACCGTCACGTCCTGCATATTCATCAGTGATGATAACAGTTTGGATTCCTTTGCCTTCAATCTTCTTACAGTTCATGATTAAGTCAGTATCTGGGTTACCGAAACCTTCTTGTGATACGATAGCAGCGTCAGCTCCTAAGAATTCACAAAGTTTTGCAGTCATGTCAGAGTGTCTGATCTTATCCATCAAGTATACATTTTCGTTAGTAATTACAACTCCTAAGAAGTTGATTGATTTACCGTGTTCTTTGTATAATTCTCTGATTACACCATTGTTTAAGTGAACGTAAGTTGGGTTTTTGTCACAAGCACTTACACAGTTACCTGAACAAATTGCTCCGTCCATAATTTCAGTTGGGTATAAGAAAGTTGGAATAATTTTCTTAGCGTCAACTCCATAAACATAAGTGTCGTGTAATAAACCTTGAGTTTGTAACATGTAAACATATACAACTTTTGGTAATTCTGGATATTGTTTAACTTGTTCTAAGATTGGAAGAGTTTCGAATGTTTCCCATTCATCTGCTTCTAAATCTTTTGCTAATCTACCGATGAAATCAGTGATTCTTAAACCAGCCATTCTAACGCCAGCTTCGTGATTGTGTTGTTTAACACCTTCAACTGGTTCGATAGTTACTACTAAGTTAACTGTCTTAGAGAATGGAGTATATTCAGCACCTAAACCTGACATATCGATGATACCTTCTTGGAATCCTACGATTTTACCTGTTGTAACAACAGCCATGTCTTTAAGAGCGATAGTTTTACCTGAACCAACAGGATCAACTTTATTTAATATTCCTGGGAATATTTCTCCACCTTCAACTTTAACTCTTGGTTCGTTAACATCCTTAACTGGTGTTATACGAGTGCTTTCGCCTGGATGAGCGATATCAAAATCAATTGATTCTAAGTGTTCATCATCAGCTACACCTGATACATCTGCTAATTCTTTCTTATTAAGATACAAAATGTGGTCTTCGATTCTTGACTCACCTTCATCAAAGATGATGTCTTTAATAAAAATCTTACCTAATTCAAGACGCATATCTTAACCTCCTATAATAATTTTTTATTTAAACTCAATAGGGGAGTGACCCCTAATGAGTTTTTAACTAATTTTCTTCTACTTTAATCTAGTTTAATCTAGCTTTAGATTAGTTGTAGTGTTTTTGGATCATTGCTTCTATGTTTTCCAAATTAGCGTCATCTTTATTGATTTCATCAATTTTTTGACCGTCTTTGTACATTAACATAGTTGGTAATCCTAATACTTGTTGTTTGATAGCAACTCTTCTAGCTGAAGTAATGTTTAGTGAACAGAATTTAATTTTGTCACCGTATTTTTCAGCTAATTCATGAACGCCTGGCATAAGTGCCTTACATGGTTCACATCCGTCACTCCAGAAGTCTACGAATACTAATCCTTCAGCTTCTAATACTTCTGGTTCAAAAGTTTTCTTGTCTAATTCTAACATTTCAAATGCCTCCTAAAATTTTTATATTAATATTCTATCCAAAGTTTGACTAATGATGTCGAAATCGACAACTCTGAAATCATCTAAGATTTCAGCTGGCCAACGTTTTGGTTTAGAAATATTCATAAACTTAGTTGCAGTATTGATAGATTCTTCAATCATCATCAAGGAATCGGTATCAAATTTGTCACTCTTTTCCAAAATAACAGATCTAAAAACAGTTTCGTTTGGTTTTACTGATCCATAAAGTGGGTGAGTGACTAGGCGATAATTTTGATGAATTAAATCGCGAGCTTTTTTCAAAATTCCGATGTAGTCGATATCAATGTATTCAACTGTTACATCATTCCTTTTGATAGCATCTTTAAAAAATTCATTGTTTGTGATTAATAACATCTTTTACCCTACCTGTCTTTTGATTCGTTATAAGCTATTTTCTAGCTCAATATTATTATATAACAAAATCACTCAAATGTAATCATATATAGGAAATCATAATAACCGCTCATAAAAAATCACAAATTACTTTATCGAATGAAATTTATTTTGTTAAAACCAAAACATTAAAACGTAAATAAAAAATTCGAATTCTATTCTGATTTAAAAAGCGATTACGATCTTCCAATCGCTATATGATAGACAATTCTCTGCTCTTATATTATAATTTACTCATAAGTTAATGTCAAATACGTATATAATATATAGAAGAAAATGGAGGGCAAATAAAAATGGGAGCTAATTTACAAGAAATGTTCAAGAAACTTCCTCAAGTTTCAGAAATTTTAGAATCGGAAGAAATTTTAAAAGCTTATGAAGAATATCCTGAAAGTTTAATTAAAGATTCTGTTAGAGAATCCATAGAATTTTTTAGAAATAGAATATTAGATAAAGAAGATTTTGATTTTTATAACAAAGATGTTATTGATAAGGCATTTGAACTGATGGACAAAAATTTTTCTCCATCATTGAAACCAGTAATAAATGCAACAGGAGTTATTTTACATACAAATCTTGGTAGATCATTATTAAATGAAAAAGTTGTTGATAATTTGTGTAAAATCGCAGGGAATTATTCTAACTTAGAGTACGACTTAGATGAAGGCAAAAGAGGCTCAAGATATGTCCATGCTGTAGAACTTTTAAAAAGAATCACAAAAGCAGAGGATGCTGTAGTTGTAAATAATAATGCGGCTGCTGTTTTTCTTGCCTTAAATACTTTAGCTCAAAACAAACAAGCTATTATAAGTAGAGGAGAACTTGTTGAAGTCGGGGGATCTTTTAGAATATCTTCAATTATGGAAAAATCTGGTGCAAAATTAGTAGAAGTTGGTTCAACTAACAAAACACATTTATACGATTATGAAGATAATATTAATGAAGAAACTGCTCTTATAATGAAAGTTCATACTTCCAATTATTCTGTAGTAGGATTTAGCGAAAGTGTAAGTGGAGATGAATTGAGAGATTTGTGTGATGAGAAAGGCATACATTTAATAGAAGATTTGGGTTCAGGTTCGTTGATAGATTTGTCAAAGTTTGGACTTAGTTATGAAAGAACTGTGAAGGATTGTATAAATGAAGGAATTGATTTGGTATCATTTTCTGGCGACAAGATTTTAGGTGGACCTCAAGCAGGAATTATTGTTGGAAAGAAAGAATTGATATCTAAAATCAAGAAAAATCAATTATTGAGAGCTTTCAGAGTTGATAAATTTACATTAGGAGCTTTAGAGGAAACTCTAAAATTCTACTTAGATGATGAAAAGGCAATTGCAAATATCCCAACTTTGAAGATGATATCCATGCCAAAAGAAGAAATTCTTAGAAAAGCAGAAAAACTTAAATCTATGATAGAAAAAGAAGTGGACTTGAATATGGAAATTATGGAATCTCAAAGCGAAGTTGGAGGTGGGGCATACCCGTTAGACAAACTAAATTCGTATTCTATTGCCGTTAAACCAGAAATGAAAGTATCAGAATTTGAACGTAGACTTAGACTATCTGATGAACATATTATTGGAACTGTTCACGATGATACATTCTTCATGGATTTAAGGTGTGTTTTTGAAAAAGATTTTGAAAGAATTGTAAAAGTAATAAAATCTAATTTATCGTAGAAAACTATGAGGAAAATCCCGGATTTTTAATTCGGGATTTTTGACTATTTGAACAAAAAATTTAGAAAAAATGCAGGAAAATATTTACAAAGTTAGAATTAATATGTTATAATGACTAAAAAGGATTTTATCCTTGTTTTTTTACTGTTTATTGTTTTAATGTAAAAATTTTAAGTTAAAAATATTTAACTCTTTGCATTTTTTGGAAAACGATACACATTAAATAATGTCAATCAGAAGAAAAATCAATAGGAGGTAAATTATGAAACAAAAGTATAACATAGGTCAGGTAATCACCTATGCTGGAGCTTTTATTGCATTACTTATAGGCTCTGGATTTGCAACGGGCCAAGAAATTTTACAATTCTTTTCTTCATATAGATTATATGGACTTATAGGAATTATGATTTGTTTTGGGCTGTTTACGTTTGCAGGATTATCATTCTTAAACGACGGTTATTATTCAAAATTTGAAAAACCAAACCAAATTTACAAATTGATGTGTGGAAATAAGATAGGGGCTGTAGTAGATTACTACGCAGTATTTTTTATTTTCTTATCTTATACAGTTATGATTGCCGGTGCACAAGCGACAGCTGTTCAACACTTTAATGCCCCAAAATATGTTGGTGGAGCTATTATGGCTGCGGTTGTTATTTTAGTCGTAATGCTTGGATTAGGCAAGATTGTAGATGTTATCGGTAAGATTGGACCAGTTATTGCGATAATGGCAATAGTAATAGGGTTAATTTCTATATTCATGAATATGGGTAATTTACAATCAAGTCTTGATCTTATTGAGAAATTAGTTAACAGTGGAGAAATTAAAGTAGCTAGTAAGAACTTCTTCCTATCAGCTGGATCATATGTAGGGTTTAATATGATATGGCTAGTTGCGTTCTTGGCAGAAGTTGGAAACACTGCAAAAAGCTTAAAAGATGCAGAAGCTGGAGTTTTCATAGGTTCTACTGGATTTTCAGTTGCAATATTCATCATGAGTATAGCAATTATTTTATCAATTCCTGATTTGTACGATTCACAAATTCCAGTATTGGTTTTAGCTGGTAAAATTCATCCAGTTCTTGCAACAATATTCTCAATATTTATAATGTTGGGTATATTTACAACATCTGTTCCATTGTTGTGGACTGTAACAGGAAGATTCTTTGATGAAGGAACTAAGAAATACAAATTATTTACTTTAATAGCTGGAATTGTTGGAGCAATCATTGGATTGACTTTGAAGTTTGACTCATTAGTAAACATCGTTTACGTTGTTAATGGATATATAGGAATGGTTCTATTAGCATGGATGATTATAAGAAGTGCAACAGGAAAAGCTAAAAAACAAAGAATGGAAGCAGCACAAAGAAATAATATTGAATTTGAAGATTAAATTAGTCGGCGATTTGTATCGCTGACTTTTTAATGAGTTTATTTATAAAAATTTACTATTAATCAGATAAATTATTAACAAAATAATTTATTATAAAAATCGAATATCCAACAAAAAACAGCCTAATTAAAGGCTGTTTTCTTTTTAAATAATAATAAGAAGAATATTCACTTTAAGTGAAATGTTAGATTTTATAAAAATTTACAATATTCGCTTCTGATATCGTTCATTTCTTCAGCGATTTCATCAACGTCAAGAACCATTTCCATCATACCAACTTGTTCATCATAAACGTCAGCATCGAATTGTTCTTTACATTCTTCTTCAACAACATGGTAAACTAACAATCCAAGTTCAACGCCTGCTAATGGGCCTGCGAATGTTGGGTCACCTGCTGTTACTGTTTCAGCTGCAAGACCTGCAGCTTCAGCTTCTGCGGCACCTAGAAGAACCACTACGTTTTCAGCTCCGTATTGTTCAGCGAAGTCTTTAACTCTCTTTTGGTTTTCTAAGTCCATAGCTCCTGCGCTAGTTCAGACAAAGCATTCAGTACTTGAGAAAATTACTTCTGTATTTTCTACTGTGTTTACACATGTTTCAATTGCAAGACCTGGAATTCCGTCACGGTCTCCAATGATTATAACTTTTTTATTTTCTAAAAAACCCATAATACATCCTTTCTTTATTTTAAAATATATTTTTCATTCTAATAAGAAGAATGAAATTACCACAATCGAACGCCTATCGTTCGTTGACATCATTATAATATCATAATAAAAAAAAATTGCAAATTTCACAGCGGAAATCTGCAATTCTTTTATAGAAAATCTCAATAAATGAAATTTAGAATTTATCTACGTATTTTTCAGCTTGAGTAGCAGCGATAGCGCCGTCTGCAGCAGCTGTAACTACTTGACGTAGAGTTTTTTGTCTAACATCACCAGCTACATAAACGCCTTCAACGTTAGTGTGCATTTCTTCGTCAGCTAAAACATATCCGTAATCATCTAATTCGATTTTACCTTTGAATACATCAGAGTAAGGGATTGTACCTACGAATACGAATACACCCATAGTTCCGTCATCTTCGTCACAGTGGTATTCTTCTTCGTTACCTGATTCTTTGTCAACCATAACGATTGATTCCAAGATTCCTTCACCTTTGATTTCTTTAATAGAAGTGTTGAATCTCATAGATAAGTTATCACATTCTTTTGCTTCGTCTTCAGCAGTCTTATCACATTTCAAGTGATCGCCTCTAACTAAAAGAGTAACTTTTCTAGCAAATTTTGTTAAGTAAGTAGCTTCTTCAACTGCAGAGTTACCACTACCAACAACAAATACTTCTAAGTCAGTAAAGAAATCTGCATCACAAGTTGCACAGTAAGATACACCTTTACCAGTGAATTCTTTTTCACCAGGGCATCCTAATTTTCTTGGAGCAGCACCAGTAGCTATAATAACAGATTTTGCTTCTAATACATCTCCGTTTTTTAATGTAAGTTTTTTAACTTTGTCAGAAAAATCAACATCAACAACATCTGCTCTTCTAATTTCAAGACCGAAGTTGTCGATTTGGTCAGCCATTTTTTTGATTAAGCTTGGGCCAGATTCTCCAACAATTCCACCTGGATAGTTTTCAATAGAATCAGTAGTAGTGATTTGACCACCAGTTTTTTCTTTTTCAACTATCAATGTGTTCATTTTAGCACGTGCAGCGTATAAACCAGCTGATAAACCAGCAGGGCCAGCACCAATAATAATTAAATCATACATGTAAATTCACTCCTTAAATTTCTTTTGAGTAAGAACTCTATAAATAATAATATCATAAAAGGTCAAAAAAATCACTATTAAGCGTTTAGTTAATGTTAAAAAATAATTATAACAAAAATGTAACAATTAAGTTGTTAGCATAATATAGCAGTTAGTTTACAATAAAACAATAAATATCTGTAAAATAATAAAAATTTTAGTAAAGTTATTGCATTTTACTAAAAACATAGTATAATAATAGTAAGAGATATGAAAAGATTTTCATAAGTGATTTGGTTAGATTTACTTAGTCAAGCATTAGCATTAATTTATTTAATAATCCAGGATATAAGATTTTAAATGCTTGACAGAGGCAAATTTGAGAGAAGATTTGTTGTATCATAGTATAATCACAATAAAGGTTTTCAAGTATCTCAAAAAATTTAAGGAGGAAATTTTATGGATCAAAAAGCATTAAACGATACCATAGTGGCCATCAACAGTTTTCTAAGTAACAACATTTTATTGATTGCGCTTTTAGGTTGCGGTATATTCTACACAATCTATTCAAAAGGCGTTCAATTTAGAAAATTAGGCGCAGCATTTAAACAAACTTTTGGAGGAGTTTTCTCAAAAGAAAAGAAATCTGAAGATGAAGGAGTATCTTCTTTCCAAGCATTAGCAGTAGCAATTGCAGCACAAGTAGGTACTGGAAACGTTGCAGGGGTTGCAACAGCAATCATGGCAGGTGGTCCAGGTGCAATATTCTGGATGTGGCTTGCAGCAATATTAGGTATGGCAACAATATATGCCGAAGCAACTTTAGCACAAAAATTTAGAGAAAAAGACGATGAAGGTAACTTCGTCGGAGGTCCTGCTTACTACATTAAAAATGGTATTGGACCAACTCATCCTGGATTAGCAAAAGTAATGTCAGTAGCATTTGCAGTTTTAATAGTAATTGCATTAGGATTTGTAGGAAACATAGTTCAATCAAACTCAATCGCAACAAGTGTTGTAGCAGCAGTTGAAGGAGCAGGCGGACACCTTAACCCAATAATTGTTGGTATAGTAGTTGCAGTTTTAGCAGGTGGAGTATTCATTGGTGGTATTAAGAGAATTGCAAACTTTGCTCAATTAGTAGTTCCTATCATGGCATTGATTTATATCGTTGCAGCAATAATAATGATGGTTAAATTCCATGATCAAATTGGACCTGCATTTAAACTTATATTCCAAGCAGCTTTCAATCCAGAAGCAGCTCTTGGTGGTGCATTAGGTATCACAATTAAGGCAGCAGCAGCAAAAGGTGTTGGTAGAGGATTGTTCTCTAATGAAGCTGGTATGGGTTCTACACCACATGCTCACGCTACAGCTCATGTAGCTCACCCTGTATTACAAGGTTACACAGCTATGGTTGGTGTATTCATCGATACAATTGTTATTTGTACAGTAACAGCTTTAATGATTTTAGTAACAGGTGCATGGACAGACAAAAGCTTGAACGGAGCATTGGTTACTCAAGAAGCTTTCACAAGAGCATTTGGTACAGGTGGTACAGTTCTACTTGCAGTTGCATTAGGATTCTTCGCATTTACAACAATAGTTGGTTGGTACTACTTTGGTGAAACAAACATCAGATTCTTATTCGGTCATAAAGGTTTGTGGCCTTACAGAATTTTAGTAATATTATGTATCATCGCAGGTTCTTTACAAGAAGTAGACTTAGTATGGAACACAGCAGACTTAACAAACTCATTAATGGTTATACCAAACATTATTGCTATCATTATGCTTCATAAACACGTAAAAAATATGAGCTTGCATTATGAAACAAATGGTAAAGAAGGTTCATTATAAAATAAGTCAAGATTTATTTATAAGAGATAAAAAACATCACGAAAGTGATGTTTTTTATTTTCCTAAAATTCTATTGAAGAATAAATGTTGTTTTTTGTGTAAAATGATAAGAATTTGATCTGGAATATGAGAAAATAAATGGGAATTTAAAAAGTAAGTATTCAAAACTTGAAAATTAAACAAGAAAATTAAAAAGTGAATTGTATTTAAAAAAATGCAAAAAAAATTACCAGATAAATCTGGTAAATATGTAAGCACACCCGAGTCTGTTAGAAAAAGCGGAGGCGATTCCTAATAGTTAGCTCAAAATAGGCACCCTCACATCACACAGAAATAACTGCTTATGGCTGCTACCTTCCGATCCTGACCAGGTTCACAGGTTCCTGTTGCGTGAGACCCACTTCTCAACACCACTTTTTAAGTTCATACCAACACTTTTAATCCCGCGCTCGGGAATTCGATCCTGCTGTAGCGATTGCAGGTTACAGGGCATCGCTAATTCCCCATCTAGTGCATGGCGGAGAGTAAGGGATTCGAACCCTTGAAACACGTTAATGTTTACATGATTTCCAATCATGCTCCTTCGGCCAACTCGGACAACTCTCCATATATCATATTGTTAAATTATAATATGATAATTTAAATTTGTCAAATTTTTACATAGTTAACAATAATACAAGAATTTTCAAATATCAAGCAGATAATTATTATAATTACTGAATTAAAGGAAACAAAAAAAGTAGTATGCCCTAGTTGACATACTACAGAAAATTCTATTTATTTTTTCTTTTTGATTGCGTTTATTATAGATAGTAGGATTACTGAACCTAATATTGCAACTAAGATGCTGTAAATGTTAAAACCATTTACTCCGCTTTTTCCGATAATGCTCATTACCCAGCCACCAATTGTAGCTCCGACAATACCGCAAAGAATGTTAGCGCCTGCTCCCATACTTGCATCATTACCAGTTATTTTAGATCCTAACCATCCTGCTAATGCTCCTACTATAATCCATGATAAAATTCCCATATATAATACCTCCTTGTTAGTTATAATTTCTTACAGTTTTATTTATACCCTCGGTTATCCAATTTTAAACATAGATCGTAAAAAATATTTGATAAATTGTAAAATTAACGTAAATAATTTGAAAATTTATTGTAAAACACTTATGAAAACAGATAAGATATAGTAAAATTAAATAAAGAGGTGTTATTAATGATTTATGCAGTCATAGATATAGGTTCAAATACAATAAGATTATCAGTATATAAGGTGATTAAAGATTCTGTAAAAAATCTTTTTAATGAAAAGTCCACAGCATCTTTAGCATCGTTCATTGAAAAAGGAGTCATGAATGAGCACGGCATTCAAAAACTAATCAATACTTTAAATGAATTCAAGAATTTAATATCAAATTTCGAAGATATTTCAAAAACCTTTGCAATTGCTACGGCGTCAATTAGAAATTCTTCTAATAGACGAGAGATAATTGAGAGGGTTAGAACAGAAGTTGGAATGGATATTGAGCTAATAAGTGGAGAAGAAGAGGCTAAGTTATCTTTTTTAGGTGCGGGAATTGATTCAAAAAGTGGAATTCTTACTGATATAGGAGGAGGAAGTAGCGAAATAGTAGTTTTCGAACAAGGAAAAGTTGTTAGAACTTCAAGTTTAAATATCGGATCGCTTGTAGCATTCGATAATTTTTCAAAAAATTTGTTTATGACAAATGATGAGAAGAAATTGTTAGAAGATGATATCAAATTAATGCTTGCTTCTAATAATCTCAACAGAGTACAACACGATATCGTGTGTGCGGTCGGAGGAACTGCTCGTGCTTGTCTGAAATTATACAATGAAATTTATGACAAAGAGTCTGGTAATGTGATTATTACGATGGATGGACTAAAAAAATTGATTAATACACTCATGAGTATGCCTGATAGGGAAAAAATGAAGCTTATTTTAAAAGTTAAGGCGGATAGGGTTCACACATTAATTCCAGGAATGATTATTTTGTATAGAATTTCTAAATATTTTTATGCCGATATTATTAGAATTAGCATGACAGGAATTAGAGAAGGTTTTGTTTATCATAGAATTTTAGGAAGGGGATAAAATGTACGATATTTCGTTTACGCAAAATAGGGAACTATCGTGGTTGAAATTTAACCAAAGAGTTCTTGAGGAAGCATCTGAAAAGAATGTAGAATTATTTGAAAGGTTGAAGTTTTTTTCTATTTTTGATACTAATTTTGAAGAGTTTTTCATGGTTAGAGTGGGTAGTCTTACTGATATCAACGATATGAAAAAGAAAGTTATTGACAATAAGACTTTGATGAATGCACAAGAGCAATTAGATTGTATCATGGATGAATCTAAAAAGCTGTATGAGAAAAAAGATTCTGTTTATGAAGATTTAAAAAAAGATTTACAAAAAGAAAATGTAAATATTTGTAAAGTTGATGATTTGGATTATAAAGAAAAAAGGCTTGTTTATTATTACTTTAATTCTACCATTGCTCCTGTATTGAGCTTTCAAATTGTAGACAGGGTTCATCCATTTCCTCAAATTCCTAATTTAGCTATTGTAGTTTTGTTTCAACTGACTTCTCAATCTAAGAGCAAAAAACAATTTATGGGATTGATCCAAATTCCAGATAAAATTAAAAGATACTTTAAACTATCTGACACTAAAGTTGTTCTAATTGAGGATATCATAAGAGAATTTGGTCAAGAAATATTCGATAATTATGAATGTCAATCAAAATACATTTTGTCTGTAACCAGAAATGCTGACATCGATTATGATGATGAAGACTTAGAATTAGACGATGATTACAGATCTTATATGAAGAAGATGATAAAACTCAGAAAAAGATTGAGACCTGTAAGACTCGAAATTAATGAATTTCCTAATGATGATACTAAGGATTTTTTGTTGAAAAACTTGAATTTGACACAACATCGTATGTTTGTCACAAAAAGTCCAATGAGATGTGGATTTTTGTTTGATTTGGTATACGATATGCCAAAGGATGTAATTCAGAAATATACTTATGAAGAATTTTCTCCACAAGATTCTTCGATGATATCAAAAGAAAAATCTGTCATAGAACAAGTTTACGATAAGGATTTGTTTCTTTCTTTTCCTTATGAATCAATTGATCCATTCATAAGACTTTTGAATGAGGCTGCTGAAGATGAGTCGGTAGTTTCCATCAAGATTACAATTTACAGGTTGGCAAAGAATTCTGAAATCACTAAAGCCTTGATAAAAGCGGCTGAAAACGGCAAAGAGGTCGTAGTTCTTATGGAATTGAGAGCGAGATTTGATGAAGAGAATAATATTTTGTGGTCATCTAGGTTAGAAAATGCTGGTTGTAGAATTATTTATGGATTTGACCATTACAAGTGTCATTCTAAGGTTTGTCTGATTACTAAGATAAAAGATGAAAAAATTTCTTATATAACACAAATTGGAACAGGAAATTATAACGAAAAAACAGCGAAACTCTACACCGATTTTTCGTATATGACAACAAGACAAGAAATAGGTGAAGATGCGAAGGAACTTTTCGATAATTTTTTGTTAGGAAATTTGAATGGTGAGTACAAACATTTGATGGTTAGTCCTCATTCTATGCAAGTTGGACTAGAAAAATTAATCAATGAGCAAATAGAGAAAGCTAAGGTTTCTGATGATGGTTATATTAGAATCAAAATGAATTCCATTTCAGACAGAAAATTAATCGATAAACTATCTAAAGCATCTTGTAAGGGTGTAAAGATTGATTTGATGGTGAGGGGAATTTGTTGTTTGGTTCCGGGAATAAAAGATAAGACTGAAAACATCAATGTTTATCAAGTTGTAGGTAGGTTTTTGGAACATCATAGAATTTATCAATTTGGAAAGGCTGAAAATTGCAAACTATACATTTCATCGGCAGACTTCATGACTAGAAATATTAGAAAAAGAGTTGAAGTTGCAGTTCCAATTTACGATGATTTTATTAAGCACAGAATTTTAAATTTTATGGATATAATGTTTGATGATGATACTAAAATCAGAAAATTAAATCCGGACAAATCATACTCAAGAATTGAAAATACTGAGAATAAGAATGCGCAAGAAATATTGATAAATATTGCAAAAGAAAATTCTGAAAAACAAAAATCAGAAGTTAATGATGATGACAGAGTTATTAACTCAAAATGCAATAATAATGCAAACCAAGATAATAATGATAGTAAAAGAATAAATTTATTCGACAAAATTAAGAATTTCTTCAAAAACTTGACACATTAATAAATTATGTGAGAATATTTAGGTATAATTTTTAATGGGGTGAAATTATGACAGAAAGAAAAGTTCCTAATTTTTTGATCGAATCAAATACAGGAAGTAATATAAAAAACATCGTTGGAATAGTAAGTGGTAAAGGCGGGGTAGGAAAAAGCCTTGTCACATGTCTATTGGCAAACGAAATGGCAAAAAAAGGATATAAAGTTGGTATCATGGATGGTGATATTACAGGACCATCTATTCCGAAATATTTTGGATTAACTGAAAAGGCGACAGCTGACGCTGAGGGTCACATCAACCCAGTTACGACATCTAATGGAATCAAAGTTATCTCAATGAATTTGATGCTTCCAAAAGACGATGATGCAGTAATTTGGAGAGGACCTGTAATCGCGGGCGTTGTTAAACAATTTTATCAAGATGTAAATTGGGGAGATTTAGATTATTTGTTTGTGGATATGCCACCAGGAACTGGTGATGTTCCATTGACAGTATTTCAATCAATTCCGATTAAAGGAATTGTTGTAGCGATGTCTCCATCAGGACTTGTCGAAATAATTGTAAAAAAAGCATTGCACATGGCAAAAATGATGGGCAAAAAAGTCATAGGATTAGTTGAAAATATGAGCTACTTGGAATGCCCTGACTGTGGAAAACACATCGAAGTTTTCGGAACAAGCACTGTTGATAAAATTGCACAAGAAGAAAATATCGATACAGTTTGCAAACTTCCAATTAATCCAGAGATTTCAAAATTAACTGAAACTGGAAAGATAAGTGAAGTCGAAACAAATTATTTGGAAAATATTACAGAAAAAATAGAAACTTTATAAAACTTATAAAACTAGCTCGTTTGGGGCTAGTTTTTTTCATAAATGACGGAAATATCATAAATGCAACCGGTAGTTGCGTAATTTCAAATCAAAGTTTGTAGCAATCAACTGCAAGATTTCATAAAATTAAATTAACAAAAATTCAAGGAGGTTTGAAATGATATTAAGTGACAAGATAATTCTTCTTAGAAAAAAGAATAATCTAACACAAGAAGAATTGGCAGAAAAATTAGGAGTTAGCAGACAATCTGTATCGAAATGGGAAATGGGAAACTCAATTCCAGATATTAATAAGATTATTCAATTGAGTGATGTTTTTGGAGTAAAAACAGACTATTTATTAAAGGATGAAATTGATGATATTGAATATTCGGATGATACTGTCGAAGAGTTGGAGGCTAAGAAGACAATTAGTGTAGAAGATGCTAATGATTTTATGAGTGCATATGAAGAATATTCAAATAACGTTGCTGAGAGCATAAGCTTATTCATAATATCTCCTGTTGCAGTTTTGGTATCTCAAATCATAGCATTAACAACAAATGTTAAGAGCGAAGATTTTTTCGTCATAGGAGGAATTGTTGTATTATTTCTTATAATTGCTTTTGGTGTATATAAATTGATAGTGAAGGCGAATTTAATTGAAAAATATGACTTTATTTCAAAAGAATCATTTAATTTATCATATGGCGTAAAAGGATTAGTTGAAAAGAAAAAGGAAGAAAGAGAACAAAAAGATAATAAAGCAATAGCCGCTGTGATAATAATGTATATATTATGTGTGATTCCTGTCATACTTGTATCTATATCAGAAAGCGAAGTATTGCAATTATCGTCTGTAATATTGTTGTTAATTATTGTATCAGTAGCTACTAATATTTTAATCAAAAAGCTTTCTGTGATATCAAGTTATAACATGTTACTTCAAGTAGAAGATTACACTATGAAAAATAAAAAATTGAGAGAAAAGATGAGCGGATATGTTACAGCTTATTGGCTAATAATCACAGCAGTATACCTTGCAGTTAGTTTGTATACGAACAGATGGGAAATCACTTGGGTGATTTTTGCAGCAGGAGCGGTTTTATTTGCGGCATTTTATTTCATCTTAAAATCTCATTTCAACAATAAAATGAAATAATAAATCAAAAAAACATTCTCTAATATTGAGCAAAACTCAAAATAGAGAATGTTTTTATTTTTATAAATCGCTAACTGTAGTATCGTCGACTTCTTCTTTTTTCACTGTGTTTTCATCTATTTCAGATTTCTTTTCATCTTCAAGATTAAGAATTTCCATGAATTCTTCTCCAGTGATAGTTTCTTTTTCTAGCAAGAATTTTGAAATTTCGTGAAGTTTATCGATGTTTTCAGTTAAAATATTTCTAGCTTTTTCGTGAGCAGCTTTTATTATAGATTCTACTTTATTATCTATTTGACCTGCTTTATGATCACTTGCAGCTAAAGTATTGCCACCGCCAAGATATTTTGAGTTTGTAGTTTCCAAACTCATCATGTCGAATTCGTCAGTCATACCGTACTGAGTGACCATCGCACGAGCGATTTTTGTAGCTTTTTCTATATCATTTGAAGCTCCAGTAGTTCTTGTGTTAAACACAACTTCTTCTGCACTTCTTCCTCCTGTTAATGTAACTATCATGTTAAATAGTTCTTCTTTGTTCATGAGGAATTTTTCTTCTTGATCTACTTGCATTGTGTAGCCCAACGCACCGCTTGTTCTAGGAATAATTGTAATCTTAGTAACTGGGGCGGAATGTGATTGCATTGCAGCAACTAATGCGTGTCCAACTTCGTGATAAGCTATAAGTTCTTTTTCTTTTGGAGTTATAACTGTGCCTTTTCTTTGTTGACCAGCTATTACAACTTCAACAGATTCTATCAAATCTTCTTGTGTTACGATATTTCTTCCCATTCTAACAGCTCTTAGTGCAGCTTCATTGACTATATTTGCCAATTGAGCACCACTTGTACCTGCTGTCATCAAAGCAACAGCTTTGTAATCCAAATCTTTTTCGATTTTGATTTTACGCGCGTGAACTTTAAGAATATCGATACGTCCTTGTAAATCTGGAAGTTCAACAGGAATTTGTCTGTCAAATCTACCAGGTCTAGTAAGTGCTGGGTCTAAAATTTCAGGTCTATTAGTAGCAGCGAGTATAACAACTCCTGAATTCCCACTGAAACCGTCCATTTCATTTAATAATTGGTTAAGAGTTTGTTCTCTTTCGTCGTTACCAGAAATTCCTGCAGTATCACGTCTCTTACCGATTGCATCGATTTCGTCGATGAATACAATACAAGGAGCTTTTTCTGCTGCTTGTTTGAACAAATCACGAACTTTACTAGCTCCTAATCCTACAAACATTTCAACGAATTCTGAACCACTCATTGAAAAGAATGGAACTTTTGCCTCACCAGCAACAGCTTGTGCAAGCAAAGTCTTACCAGTTCCAGGAGGACCCACTAATAAAACACCCTTTGGCAACACTGCACCAATTTCGTTGTATCTTTTTGGATCGTGCAAGAAGTCAACAACTTCCAACAAAGCATCCTTGGCTTCTTCTTGACCAGCAACATCTGTAAATTTCTTGCCAGTTTGACTTTCAACGTAAATTTTTGCGTTGCTCTTACCAAATTGTAATGCGTTGCCTCCCATTTTCTTAGTAGCTTGGCTCATTGCTAATTGCAAGAATCCAAATATTATTATAAATGGCAAGACAAATTGCAAGAAAATTGATAAAAGTGGTGCGTATTTACTAGGTATGTCGCTTGAAAATTGGACTTTGCTTTCCAATAGACGATCGACTAATTTTTCGTCTCTAATCAAACCTGCTTTATAAATGACGTTGTTTTTATCCTTTGCTTTGAAATTGATATGAGTGTCTAATATTTTTACCTCTTTAACTTCTCCTTTATCGAGCATTTCGATAAATTTATTATAAGGTACTTCTTCTTCTTTTGTTTTTGAAAAAGTAGGGAAAAGCAAGCCGGCAACCACAGCATAAAGAACTATAGCTAAAAGATAATAAATTATTATCTTCTTCTTATTTTGCTTGTTTTCTTTCATATTTTGCCACTACATTAATTCAACGTTTAATTTTTCGTTTAATAAATTCAAACTTTTGATAATACTATTGTATTCTTCGTTAGTTAATTTAATTTGTTTTTTGTATTTTTCAGAAATTTCTTCAACGATATTGTTGATGATTTTCTTACCTTTTTCTGTCAAGCGAACAGTAACAATTCTTTCGTCTTTTTCAGATCTTTTTCTTGAAACATATCCTTCTTTTTCTAGTGCTTTACACAAGTTAGAGATGTTTCCACCAGCCATACCAACTAAAACTCCGATATCACCGATAGTCAAATCATCATTTTTGCCTAATTCAAATAAAGTTTTAACTTTCATAATAGTTAATCCGTATTTATCTGAAATTGGTGCCAATAAAGCGTCTGTTTTACGATAAGTTTCTCTCAACAATTGAGATAACTCTGTGTTAATTAAATTGTAATCCATATTTTCCTCCATTTAATTTTTAAAATATTATGTGTTTTGATATAATAAAATACACATAAGTGGTTATCCACTAATTACAGTATATATGTTAATTATATAGAAATTATGGAGATAAATGTAAAATATGGAAAATTTTAATAAAAAAGACTATAAAAAATTGTGGGTGAATTTTGAATCTAGTACACAAGCTATGGATTTACTCGTAATTTTGAATAATATAGAAATTTTTGAAATATCTTTAATCACAATAGAATCTGATGTAAATAATAACGTTCTAGATTTGATGGATAATTTGGATTGGGATGTAGAAGTTGTATTTTTGAAAGATTTTATGAGTGAAAATGATGTCGTATTATCAAGATTTTTAGGTGATTTTAAAAATATTGATTTGCTGAATTTCTCTAACATGAAATATTTGTCAGAATTTTTTGCGGAAAACACTGAGGCTCTTGAATCATTAGATGATATTTTCATGTACGATAAATATGTCAAATCAGAAAACAGCGATTTGAATGTATTAAATGGTAAAAGTGTGTTTATGATTACGAATGACACATTTAACAAAAATGATTATACTGATATTTTGAATGAAATGTTTGATGAATCATCAGAAAAACTAATTGAAGATTTGTTCTTGTTGTACGCATACTCCAAAAAAGATCATTTTATTTATGCACAAACAAATTTAAAAATTGATGAAGAAAATAATTTGATTGAAGGAGAGGGCATTGAAACGTACATTTCAATTACATATAATATCGACAGATTTAGAGAATTTTTAGAAAGCGTGATTATTTAATGAAAAAAAAGTTTAAAATAGGCTCTTCTATGTCGCTTTTCTTAGGAAGTTTATCCATCGGAGTATTTTCAGGTGGACTGGCTGTCTTTTACAGATATTTGTTAAGTAAATTAGAAGTGGTTAGAAATGCCGTTTATTCTAACAACAGCTTTCCAAGAGCTATTTTAATTATCGCAGTATCATTTGTCCTAGGAATTGTGGTTAGCAAATTACTTAAATGGGCTCCACTTTCTGGTGGTAGTGGTATTCCACAAGTTCAGGGAGAACTTATTGGAGCATTTAACCAAAATAGTTTCAGAGTTACTGTTTCCAAAATTGTAGGAGGAGCAATTGCCTCATTAGTGGGACTTTCTTTGGGAAGAGAAGGCCCTTCAATTCAATTGGGAGCTAGTAGTGCTAAGTGGCTATCAGAAAAATTTGGAAAAAGCAAAACGGATGAGAAATTGTATTTAACTGCAGGAGCTGCGGCAGGTCTTTCAGCTGCTTTTTCAGCACCAATTTCAGGTCTTGTTTTCATATTGGAAGAACTTCACAAATCTTTTTCAAAAAAAGTAGTTGCAATAAGTTTTGCAGCAGCGGTTATTGCAGATGTTATTGCAGTTTGGGTTTTCAAAATCAAACCAGTGTTTTCGTTTGGAATGACCTATGCACTGCCAACAAAATACTATTTATTGATTATTCCGATGATTATACTTTGCTGCGCCGTTGGGAAACTATTTAATTATTCAATCACGTTTTTCCAAGATGTATTTGCGAAGATTAAGCTTGAACAAGATTTGAAAATAGCAATATTTTTTGTATTTGTATCTGTAGTTGGATTATTCTACAAAGATATTTTAGGTGGCGGACATTCATTTATAGAAAACATGGCAACACATAATTACCATTCATTTTTGCTTTTAATAATACTTTTGTTATTCAAAATGTTTATGACATCGACATCTTATGCAACTGGAACTCAAGGCGGAATTTTCTTGCCAGTTTTGGTTCTAGGTGGAATTACTGGATTATTTTATTTTAATTTGATGAGTGCTTTCGGCGTTGTACAAGATGTTTATTTGTCAAATTTTGTAGTTCTTGCAATGGTTTGTGTTTTGACAGCTGTTGTTAGAAGCCCTCTTTTGAGTGTTGTATTGGTATTAGAATTGAATGGAAATATGGCTCATTTATTGGGGTTGGCATTTTGTTCAATCATGGCATATTTTATATGCATGGCATTAAATTTCGAACCAATTTACGATATTTTATTGAAGAGAATGTTGAACAAAAGGGTTGTCGGTAAAGGCGTTAATGACAAATTCACTATGTTTGATATTAAACTTGGATATGAAAATTGTGTTTCTAATAAAAAAATCAAAGATATTGATTTTCCAAAAGATGCTTTAATTGCAGAAGTGGATTCAAATGGCGAAAAATACGTTCCAAATGGAGATAGTGTACTGAAAACAGGAGATATCGTCACTGTTTTAGTAAAAGATGAACAACTATACGATACCAGAATGAAAGTTCTTGAAGTTTTTGGAGAAAAAAATGAATAAAATAAAGGAAAACTTAAACTATATTCTTCTAGCAATAGTTGCTCTTTTAGTATGCATCTTGATAGTAATGATGTTTTCTAAGAAAAATGTATACAATATTAACACTGGAAATAGCACCGTATTGAAGAAGAATTACGTAGTAACTCACTACGATAACAAGATTTTGATGTACCAAAATGAAAACTTAATTCTAAAACAAGATTACGACGACAAAAAGCCTTATTATTTTGATGGCAAATTTCTTTATTTGATTGATAAAAAGGATTTGTTGCAATATAATACAAAAGGAAAAGTGAATTCGAAGCTATCTTTTAAATCTGATATTTCTTATATTTTTGCAAACAAAGACCATATTATTGTCGATACACAAAATGAATTTTCAATTGTTAATAATATGAAAATTTTGGAAAGCTTTGATATGAAAGACGAAGTATCTAGCTTGATAGCGTCGGATAAATCAAATTATGCTTTTAGCACGATAGGAAAGCGTGATGGAAGAATTTTTTCTAAGATTTACATGTACGATGACAAGGGACTCGTTTACAAAAATATATTCATAGATAAGCCGATTTTTAGAATGAAATATGTTGAGGGCAAATTAATCGTAGTGTTTGATGGATACATCAAAGTTTTTGACAAAGCTAAAATTACAAAATCGAAATCATTCGACGGTACAAAAGATGTTGGAGTTTCAGATAAAAATGTATATGTAATTACAAAAACTGGAGAACTTTTAATTTACGATAAGGATTTGAATTTAGTGAGCCAATCTAAAATAGATGATTCACTTAAAATATATTCTAATGACAAAAACTGCATATTATATAACCAAAATGGGTATTTTATGTTTGAGGATTCCAAACTAGTGGAATATAAAGCATCGGATCTTAAATCAATAACAGGAGAAGATGATTTTTATTTAGTATTTAATAACAGAATAGAAAGGATTAGGTAATTATGGAAATTGTAGATGCAAGAGGACAAGTTTGTCCAAGACCAATTATTATGACAAAAAATGTATTTGATGAATTAGAAGAAGGTACAGTTAAGACACAAGTTGACGACATGTACTGCGTTGAAAATTTACAAAAATACGCAAATGGTCAAGGTTTCGAATTCAGTTATGTAGAAACAGATTATGGCTTTGAAACTACTATTGTAAAAGAAAAGGGAGCAGAAAAGAAAGTTGAAGAAACTAACGGTAATTTAGTTTTAGCATTCTCAAGCGATAAAATGGGTGATGGAGATGAAAAATTAGGAAAATCACTTATTAAATCATACATTTATTCTGTAGCAGAAGCTGACGAAGTACCAAGTACACTTTTATTCTTCAACTACGGAATACATTTGACAACTGAAGGCTCAGAAGTTATCGACGATTTAAAGAGAATCGAAGAAAAGGGTGCAAAGATTATGACTTGTGGCGCTTGTTTGGATTTCTACGATAGAAAAGAAAAACTTTTGATAGGCGAAGTTACTAACATGTATGTAATTTACGATACTTTATCAAAAGCAGACAGAAATGTAATTATAAGATAATGGAAAAAATATTACTAACTTTTACATCAGTTAATTTTACAATGATGACAGAAAGTAAACTTGTGAGTATGGGATACGATATTAAAACTATCCCTACTCCAAGGGAAATTTCTGAAAGTTGTGGATTAGCTATTATGTTGGATCCTGATAAAAAAGATGAGATGATTGCATTGAAAAAAGAACTTCCAATCGCTAAGATATGGTCGTATCTTAAAGTAGATGGAGTAATTTTTGTAAATGAGGTAAAAGAATAATTCATGTTATTTAATATTGAAAAATTCAATCAAATATTTTATAATTCTGCTGGTCAACTAAATTTGTTGGCCAAGATTTTATTATCCCTGCTAATTATCGTGCTTACGCAAATCGTCGTAAGCATTTTAACTAAAAGCTTCGATAAATTATTGATGAAAAAGGGAAAATCTATTGAAGGCAGACAAATCACAGTTACTAAATTAATAAATAATACTGTTAAATATATTATTTATTTCTTCTGTGCAGTTCATGTCCTAGATTTATTCGGTGTCAAAACTGATAAAATATTGGCTACTGCAGGAATAGGTGGGGTTGCCATAGGTTTTGGTGCACAATTTATAATAAGAGATGTAATCAGTGGACTTGCATTGATTCTTGAAAATCAATTCAAAGTCACAGACCATGTGATTATAAACGGAATTGAAGGTAACGTTCAAGAATTGGGACTTAGAGTTACAAAAATTAGAGGATTTGACGGAGCTATTCATATGATTAGTAACGGTCAAATCAACACTGTGACTAATTTATCCAAAGAAAACCAAAGAATTGAAGTTAAAATGGAAGTTCCAATCAAGTACAGTTTGGATCAATACACTGAAATCATAGATGAAATTTCTAATGAATTGGTAGATGAGTATTCAGATATTGTAAAAAAACCAGAACTAATAGGCGTTACAAAAATGGACAAAAACTCCATGACTATTACGATTTGGGGTAGTTGTAAACCAGAATCTCAATACTTGTATCAAAGAGAAATTATCAAAAAGTTCATAGAAAAAGCCAAATCAAAATCAATGGATTTGAATTGTTATTTTGTAGCAGGTGATGAAAATGAAATATAAAGTAAATGATATTGTAACACTAAAAAAAGGTCACCCATGTGGTGAAAACAAATGGGAGATTTTAAGAACTGGAGCAGATATTAAATTAAAATGTTTGGGTTGCGATAAAATAGTGTGGCTTACAAGGTTAGAATTTAATAAAAGAATCAGAAAAATTCAAGATAAAAACGGCAAATTTGTATCCATAGTTCATTACGAACCAGAAGATGACGAATAAAAAACGATAGGAGAATTATGAATTACGTTGTAATACCAGCGTACAAACCAGATGAAAAACTAACAAAATTGGTGGAAAATTTAAACAAAAACCACCTCAATATAATTGTGGTTAAAGACGGTCCGTGCGAATATGATTTTTCAAAACTTAATAATATAGTTCTTCTTGAGCATCAAACAAATATGGGAAAAGGGGCTGCACTTAAAACTGCATTCAAATATTTGAATGCACAACAAGCGTCAGGGACTGTGGTTACAAGTGATGCGGATGGACAACATTTGGTTAAGGATATTCTGAAATTGATAGAATATTCTGAACAAAATCAGGATAAATTAATACTTGGAGTGAGAGATTTGAAAAGAGGAATACCTCTTAAATCTCTGCTTGGCAATACTATAACTAGAATGGTATTTTATTCTAGTTCATCAAAATACATCAAGGACACGCAAACAGGACTCAGAGCTTTTAATACGTCTAATCTTGATAAAATGATAAGAATCGAAGGCGAAAGATACGAATATGAAATGAATATGCTTTACGAATTCGATTCTGAAAGCATAATGCAAGTTCCTATCGAAACTATTTATATAGAAAATAATGAAACAAGTCATTTTAATGCACTAAAAGATTCAGTCAAAATCTACAAAAGCATACTGAAATTTTCTGCGTCAAGTTATTTGAGCTTTTTAGTGGATTATTTTACTTTTTTATTGTTGGTTTACAAATTAGACGTACAAAGTTTGGTGCTGTCCAATATAATAGCAAGGGCAGTGTCAAGCACGTTTAACTTTTATGTGAATAACAAATACGTATTCAAAAACAAGGATAAAATCCTAAAAAAATACATCAAATATGTGACACTCGTAGTGTTTATACTGGCCTTGAATACTGTTGTGTTGAAAATTTTGTCAGGCTTAGGAATTAAAGTTTTTGTGGCAAAAATCATAACTGAAGCTTTGATGTTCATAGTAAGCTACAACATTCAAAAAAGAATAATATTCAGATAGCACTTTTAATAGAAAAAATTATAGAATTTTTAATAGAAGTGCTTTTTTAGTGCAAATCTTTAAAATTTTGTAGATTTTTGTGCATTAGGTTTGTTGTATAATAATTTTGAAAGGAGTTTATTATGAAAAAAATTGGATATTTGTTATTTGCCATTATCATTTCATTATTAATGGTAAGTTGTGCGCAAAGTGACAAATCAAGAGTCTCTGATGAACTTAACTTAAAATTAGTTAAAGCAAATCAAATCATGAAATACGATGATCATGGAGCAATGGGAGATGGAACAAGATTTATAACATTTGAATTTGATAGTAACGATACATTGAATCAGATAAAATCGGATAGTAACTGGAAGAAATTTCCATTGGATAAAACAACGAAAACTTTAATGTATGGAGATGAAAAAACATCATCTTATGTGACGGATCATAATTCCAGATCGCTTTTTCCAGAAATTTCTGAAGGTTATTATATGTTAATCGACAGACAAGAAGATAAGAGTCAAAATATTTTAAAACGTTCATCTTTAAATTTTACACTTGCAGTTTATGATACAAAAACTAATACTTTGTTTTTTGCTGAAATTGATACTTAAAATTGAACATATAATAAAAAATAGCAAACCTACTTAGGGCTACTATAAGAGAGTGATAAAATTGATTGTACAAATAGGAATTGACAGGATTGATGAGATAGTGGAATTTGAAAATTTGTGTTTTTCATCTGAAGCTTGGTCAAGAGAACAAATAATTGATGTTTTAAATGACAAAAGAACGATTTACCTTTGTTATGAAGAAAGTGGAAAAATAATTGGATTAATATGCCTTTACAATTGGTGTTCTGAGAAAGATTTTCTTAAAATATTTAGCATTGCAACTCATCCTGAACACAGAAATCAAGGAATAGCACATGAATTGTTAAAAGAATCAATTAAAATAGCTTCAAGCAATGAGATCAAAAGAATAAAAGCTGAGACTAGAAAATCTAATTTTAAAATGCAAAAAGTTTTTGAAGATATGAACTTTAAAAAAACGGATATGGTTGAAAATTATTACGAAGAACCTGACGAAGATGCTTTAATTTATGAATGTCATTTATAAAGAATAAAAGATTTACATCTTTACGTGTAAATAAAATATAGCAAACCAACTTAAGGACAATCCTCACGCAAATGGTTTGCTATTTTTATTTTATTTCAATGGTTTTTCGAATGCTATTCTCTCGTCTGTTTTTCTTATATAAACTATCCCACATTTTTGAAATCCGTTTTTCTCAATAAATCTTAGCATGGATTTGTTGTCTTTGTGAGTGTCTACTCTAATTGAGTCGTAGTTTAGTTCTTTTAATTTATCTTCAAAGAAATCCAATAGATTTTTGGCGACATTTTGCGATTTGTAATCTGGGTTTACTGCGATTCTATGAATTACTCCGTATTTTCCATCAGATAGCCATTTTCCATCAATGTTTTTGTAATCCGCATCTCCATCCAAGATCAACACAGCCATTCCTATAACTTTTCCATCTATTTCTGCTACATATAATCTATTTTCTTTCAAATCGGCCAAGAACACATCTTCATTGGGATAATTTTCGTTCCATTGATTTATTTTGTTTTCTTTCATATATATTTTGGCATTTTCAACAATTTCCATTATTTCTGCTATATCATTTTCTTTTGCAATTCTTTTTATCATTTTTACCTCATTTTATATAAAATTTTAACATATTTCAAAAAGTATTTTAATATTAAAAAAATTTCGATATTTTTGTGTTAATTTTTATTGTAAATGTGTTATAATTTTATGTGGAAATCAGTTAAGGAGGCAACATATTGAAACCAAATATTTACTCTGAGATTGATAAGTTAAAATCTGTAATAGTTCACAGACCGGGAGAAGAATTAAACAATTTGACTCCTGGTTTTATGGAAGAGTTATTGTTTGACGAACTTCCTTACTTGGAAAATGCTATCAGAGAACATGATTTTTTCTGTGAAACTATGCGTAATGAAGGTATTGAAGTATTATACCTAGAAGATTTGGCTGCAGAATCTATTAAACAAGATGACGTTAGAAAACAATTTATCGAAGATTTTCTTGAAGAATCGGGAAATAAATCCGCAGATGAAATCAATTTACTAAGAGATTTACTTACAAATATCTCAGATGAGAAAGAATTGATACTTAAAACTATGGCAGGAGTTAGATTAGATGAAATCGGTATTAACGACGAAAGCGGAAGACTTTTAGCTGTTAATCCAATGCCTAACTTGTATTTCACAAGAGATCCATTTTCCTTTGTGGGAAATTGTGTAAGTATCAACAGAATGTGGTCAGAAACTAGAAATAGGGAAACGCTTTATGCAAAATACATTTTTGCTTATAATTCTAGATTCAACGATATTGAAAAGATCTACGATAGAACAGAAGACACTTCTATCGAAGGTGGAGATATTTTAATTTTGAACAGCGAATGTGTAGCTGTTGGTATTTCTCAAAGAACACAAAAAGAAAGTGTGGACAAATTCGCTAAGAATTTATTAGAAAAATCAGATTTTAAATTTGTTTTGTCTTTCAAAATTCCTAACAAAAGAGAATTTATGCACTTGGACACTGTGTTTACAATGATTGATAAGGGAATTTTTACGGTTCACCCACTAATCGAAGGACCTTTGTATGTTGAAAAATTGTATCTTGAAGATAATACTTTACAAAGAGAAGTTCAAAAAGGTTCATTAGAAGAAATTTTATCTACAAATTTACACGTTGATAATGTAAAAATTATAAGATGTGGTGGAACAAACCCAATCGATCAAATGCGTGAACAATGGAATGACGGTTCAAATACTTTGGCGATTGCACCAAATACTGTTATTGTTTACGACAGAAACAATGTTACAAACAGCTTGCTACAAGAAGCTGATGTAAATATAAGAACTATTAAATCAGGCGAATTATCTAGAGGACGTGGGGGTCCAAGATGTATGAGTATGCCGTTTGAAAGGGAGATGTAATTATGTTAAAAGGAAGAGATTTTTTAACTTTAAAAGATTTCACTAAAGAAGAAATCGAACATTTACTAAATGTAAGTGCTGCATTAAAAGAAAAGAAAAGAATGGGTATTGTAGGAGAAACTTTAAAAGGCAAAAACATTGTTTTGTTATTTGAAAAAACTTCTACTAGAACAAGATGTTCATTTGAAACTGCTTGTTATGATGAAGGTGGTAATGTAACATTCTTAGGTATGAATGATAGCCAATTTGGTAAGAAAGAATCTGTAAAAGACTCTGCTTTAGTATTATCAAGATTCTACGATGGTATCGAATTTAGAGGATTTGACCATGCAACTGTAGAAGAATTAGCAAAATATTCTTCAGTTCCAGTTTGGAATGGTTTAACTGATATTTATCATCCAACACAAATCTTAGCAGACTTTTTAACTGTAAAAGAAAACATCCACAAAAACTTAGACCAAGTTAAATTCGTTTATGTTGGTGATGGTAGAAACAACATGGCAAACTCTTTAATGATTGGAGCTGCCAAATTAGGTATGGAATTTGTAAATCTTGCACCAAAAGAATTACATCCATCAAACGAAATGATGAACTCTATCCAAGAAATTGCCAAAGAATCTGGTGCTAAAATCACAGTTACTGATGATTTCAATAGCCTAAAAGGTGCAGATGTAATCTACACTGACGTTTGGGTATCAATGGGTGAAGAAGATCAATTCGAAGAAAGAATCAACTTGCTTAAAGATTACCAAGTAGATATGAAGAAAATCGAAATGACTGAAAATCCTAACGTAATCTTCTTACACTGCTTACCATCTTTCCACAACTTAGAAACTAAAGTTGGTCGTGAAATCCACGAAAAATTTGGCTTGTCAGAAATGGAAGTAACTGATGAAGTATTCTACAGCAAATATTCAAAAGTATTTGATGAAGCTGAAAACAGAATGCACACTATCAAAGCAGTTATGGTAGAAACAATCGGCAATAAATAAATTTTAGATTTTTGAGAGATAGCTTTTGGTTATCTCTCATTTTTTATTGTAAATATTGCAAAATTCTCAAATTTTTGATAAAATATCTTGTCATCGTCAATAGTTACGATTTGTCAAAAAACGTATATTATAACGAATTTTTGATATTATATAAGTAATGATACGAATGAGAGGTGAAATATGAAAAGTTTTTACAATAGAATATTAGATTACACTACAGATCAAAAATTTATTCTGTTGACCGCTATTGCAATGTTTATGCCGTTTTATATCGGAATCGGCGTTTTGATAGTGGATATGTTTTATTTTGTATATCAAAATAAATTCAAGGAAATTTTTGACAAGACTAATCTGTCTGTGTTTGGATTGATCTTCGCTGTTTATTCGTTAGTAGTGAGCGTTGTATTCAACAATACTTATGGAATACTTGCGACAGTCGGAATGTTTGTGCTTTTCGTATTTGTGCTCTTTATCAGAAAAAATATGACAGAACAATTTATGGAAGACTGTATGATAATTATAATGTTGTTTGCATCGTTTTGCTTTTTGATAACATTGACTCAGTATTCGATAATTTTGAAGAACAATTCATTCAACTACGCTCAATTTATGAAATACATCAGTGAGAATAGAACTACTGTTGGAACATTCTTTTTTAATGCAAATTATTATGCTATGGTTTGTTCTTTGGTTGGGATAATCAGTGCGTACAAATATTTTTCGACAGAATCATTTGAAAGATTATTTTCTTTTGTGGTTGGGATTTTAAGCGTTTTAACTTTATTAATCACAGATTCAAGAGGAGCGATGTTTGCTAGTTTCATAGCGGTGTTTGCTCTTACAATTATGATGAAAAAAAGAAAATATACTATTGCGATTATTTCTTTATTTGCGCTTGCTTTTGTTGGAATTGTGGCGGCTGGAAGAATGGATTTGATTCCAAGAATTGATAAAATTGGTTTTGATATGGGACTTAGAAAATCTATTTGGATTAGTGCTATTGAAGCTTTCAAGAAGAATTTTGTAATAGGAGTTGGGCCACTAGGAATACACAATATTTACGCTACAATAAGAAATCGTGCAATTGTTCACTCGCACAATTTGTATTTGGATATTTTGGTTAATTTTGGATTGATAGGAGCAGGATTGTTGGTTCCAATTATCTGTCAATTGTTCAAAGAAATCAAAAGCCTTTATTCAAAAAAATACACCAAAATGATTGTTGCAATGATAATTATGGTTATGATTCACAGTATGGTGGATGTTACAATATTTTGGACACAAACTTCGTTCATATTTTTAACATTTGTGGTAGGAGTTGGTGAATTATCAACAGTTCCAGTTACAGAATTAAGTTTGTTCAAGAATAAGAAATCTTTTAAAACAAAAAATATTTACGAAAAATAAAACAAAAATTTCAAGATAGTTGGTAAAATTTGCCGACTATCTTTTTTACTTTAAAAAAAACTCAATATCAATTATAATAGTAAACAAGGAGGATTTTGAATGAGTTTTAAATTTTGTTCGCTATCAAGTGGATCAAGCGGAAATAGCGAATATATAGAGACAGAACACTCCAAAATATTAATCGATGCAGGTTTTAGTGGTAAAACTATTGAAAACCTACTTAAATATATAAACGTAGACCCAAGTAAATTAGATGCAATCTTTGTGACTCATGAACACTCAGACCACATTAAAGGAATTGGCGTGTTGAGTAGAAGATACGATTTGCCAATTATAGCAAATACTGAAACTTGGTATGCAATGGATAGCAAGATTGGAAAGATAAATGATAAAAATATTTATATCTTCGAAAATAATAGACATATTAATTTCAAAGATTTGGATATTTTACCGATTAAAACTAGTCACGATAGCGCAAATAGTTGTGGTTATGTGATTAGCAAGGACGACAAGAAAATTTCTTTAGTTACTGATACTGGAATTATCGAAGATAGCGTGTATGAAGAAATTAAAGATTCGAATCTTTTTTTTATTGAAGCAAATCATGATGTTGATATGCTAAAGTACGGGAGTTATCCTCCAGCATTAAAACAAAGAATATTGTCGGATCACGGACATTTGTCCAATGATTCGTGTGCGTACTTATTAGGAGATATTCTAAGAGGAAATCACGAAGTTATTCAATTAGCGCATTTGAGTAAGGAGAATAATACTCCAAGAAAAGCACTAAGTACTGTTGAAGATTATTTGAGGAGTTTGGGACTTGATGTTGGAGAAGCTGTGAGTTTAGAAGTAGCTGAAAGATATAGCCCTAGTAACATAGTAGATTTAGAAAAAATGGAGATATATGCAAAGAACTGTACAAGAAGTTGAAAGAGCAATTATAAAAAAATATAGAAAACACATTTGGTCGAAGTTTATAAAGGCCATAAAACAATATGATTTGATTCAAGATGGAGATAAAATAGCCGTGTGTATGAGTGGTGGCAAGGATAGTCTGCTTCTTGCGAAATTATTTCAAGAACTTCAAAAACATGGAATGAATAATTTTGATCTTGAATTTATAGCGATGAATCCAGGATATAGCGAAGAAAACACTAGACTTGAAAAAGAAAATTTTGAGAAACTTAACATTCCGTATCACATGTATGATACTGATGTATTTAGTGTTAGCGAGAAGATTTCATCGAACAATCCATGTTATATGTGTGCGAGAATGAGAAGAGGTGCGCTTTATTCCAAAGCAAAAGAGCTTGGTTGCAATAAAATGGCGTTGGGACATCACTTTGATGATGTAATTGAAACAATTTTATTGAATGTTTTGTGTTCTGGAAATTATAAAACTATGATGCCAAAGCTTCACTCTAATAACTTTGAAGGGATTGAACTTATCAGACCAATGTATTTAATTAGAGAAGAATCTGTAAAAAGTTGGTTGAATTACTCAGGGTTAAAAGCCTTAGATTGTGCTTGTTCTGTAACTAAGAAAACAGAAGGATCTATGAGAAAACAAATCAAACTATTGATTGAAGAATTGTCGGATAGAGGATTTACTAATGTAGAAAATTCAATATTTAAATCCAGTGAAAATGTTGATGTATCAAGAATTCTTGGGTATGAATATAATGGAGAAAAGTATAACTTTTTGGATACTTACGGTGAAAATGATTTATAATTGTTAATTTATAGGAGGAAATATGGGAACAGAACCAATTAAAATCCAAGAAAATTTATATTACTTGGGTGTAAATGACAGACAAACAGAATATTTTGAAAACATGTGGCCATTGCCTTATGGAGTAGCTTACAATTCTTACTTACTTACAGGCGAAAAAACTTGCTTGATGGACACTGTAAAAATTAGCAAAAGTGATGAATTTGTAGATAATGTTAAAGCGATTTTAAAAGATAGAAAATTAGATTATTTGGTAATTCATCACATAGAACCAGATCATTCAGGATCAATTCCACAAATTTTAGACCTTTATCCAGATATAAAAATCGTAGGAAACAAGAAAACAAGATCAATGTTGAATGATTATTATGAAATTGATTCTGACCATTTTATCGAAGTTGGAGAAGGTGACGAATTAGATTTAGGAGATAGAAAACTAACATTCTATTTAACAGCAATGGTTCACTGGCCAGAATCAATGGTTAGTTACGATGCTGAAAATAAAATTTTATTCTCCCAAGATATTTTCGGTGGATTTGGAACTAATGACGGAGCAATATTTGATGACGAATTAGATTATGATTTAAGAAGAACAGAATTCAGAAGATATTATACAAATATCGTTGGAAAATATTCTCAAATGGCTGTACGTGCTATTAACAAATTATCTTCTTTGGAAATTGAAACAATATGTCCTGTTCATGGTTGTATTTGGAGAAAACAACCTTCAAGAATTGTAGAAGATTACACTAAATGGGCAACTTATGAAGTAAATGAAGGAGTTGTAATAGTTTATGCATCAATGTATGGAAATACAGAATTGATGGCAGACCAATTAGCTAGATATTTAGCAGACGAAGGTGTTAGAAACATCGAAGTATTCGATGTAAGTAAAACTCATGAATCGTATATACTTTCAAATTGCTGGGAAAAGAAATCATTAGTATTAGGATCTTGCACATACAACAACACTGTATATCCAGTAATGAATAATTTATTGAACATTTTGAAAATGCAAAAATTAAAAAATCATGTGGTTTCTGTTTTTGGATCATTCGGATGGAGCGGTGGCGCTGTCAAAAATCTAAAACAATTTGTTGAAGAAGGAAAATTCGAAACAACAGAAACTGTTGTAGAAGCTAAAGGTCGTATGAAAGATGAAGACGATCAAGGTCTAAGACAAATGGCAAAAGAAATTGCAGCGAAAATTAAATAATAAACTTCAGAGCCAATCATTAATTTGATTGGTTCTATTTTTTTATTTGAAAAATGTGTTAAATTAATAATAATTATCAAAAAAATAAGAAAAAGCGTTTTTTAGTGTTATTATTGAATTAAGTTGGGTATAAATAGCTTAGTGGTTATTAGGATAATAGCTAATAAATAAATTTGGAGGTAATGATTATGGCTACAGATGTAGAAATTGCTCAAAAAGCGAAATTAGAAAAAATCAGCGTTATCGCTGAAAAAATGGGATTAACAGAAGAAGATTACGAACAATATGGTAGATATAAGGCAAAATTAGATTTAAATCTTTTTGAAAAAAATAAAGACAAAAAAGATGGTAAATTAATTTTGATGACAAGTATTAACCCAACTCCAACAGGAGAAGGTAAAACAACTATGAATGTTGGCTTGGCAATGGGACTTAATAAAATAGGCAAAAATGCTATTTCAGTTTTAAGAGAACCATCTTTAGGACCAAACTTTGGTATGAAAGGTGGAGCAGCTGGTGGTGGATATGCACAAGTAGTTCCAATGGATGAAATCAACATGCATTTCACAGGTGACTTCCACGCAATCACTACTGCAAACAACTTAATTTGCGCAATGATGGATAACCACATTCACCAAGGTAATGCGTTAAACATCGATCCAAAACAAATCTTAATTAAGAGATGTATGGATATGAACGAACGTGAATTAAGAGATATAATCATTGGTGTTGGAACTAAGGGTAACGGAGTTATGCGTCAAGATGGTTTCGAAATAACTGTCGCAAGTGAAATCATGGCTATTTTATGTCTTGCAAAAGATTTGAAAGACTTAAAAGAAAGAGTTGGAAATATTCTTATAGCTTTTGATAAAGAAGGTAAACCAGTTTACGCAAAAGACGTTAAAGCTGATGGTGCGGTAGCATTAATCATGAAAGAAGCTATCAAGCCAAACTTAGTTCAAACATTAGAACACACTCCAGCAATTATTCATGGTGGACCATTCGCCAACATTGCACACGGATGTAACTCTTTAATAGCTACAAAATTAGGATTGAAGCTTGGAGATTATGTTGTTACAGAAGCAGGTTTCGGTGCTGACTTAGGAGCAGAAAAATTCTTCGATATCAAATGTAGAAACGACTTACATCCAAACATGGTATGTATCGTAGCTACTATCAAAGCTTTAAAACATCACGGGGAAGCAGAAGATTACAAAGTTGAAAATGTAGAAGCTTTGGAAAAAGGATATGCTAACCTTAAACGTCACATTGAAAACATGAAGAAATACAAAGTTCCAGTAGTAGTGGCAATCAACAGATTTGCAAATGATACTGATGCTGAAATTAAGAAATTAACTGAATTGGTTGAAGCAGACGGAACAAGAGCTATTTTCTGTGATGTATGGGCAGAAGGTGGCGAAGGCGCAAAAGAATTAGCAGAATACGTTGTTGAAAATACAAAAGAAGAAAACGAATTTGAATTCTTATATGACCTTGAATTACCAATCAAAGAAAAAATTGAAAAAATTGCAAAAGAAATCTACAGAGCTGACGGCGTAGAATTTAGTGCAAAAGCTAAGAAGAAATTAAAACAAATCAAAGAATTAGGATTAGACAATTATCCAGTATGTATGGCTAAGACTCAATACTCATTCTCTGATAATAAAAAATTAATCGGAGCTCCAACTGGATTTACAATTACAGTAAGTGATTTCAAAATCTCAAGAGGTGCTGGATTTGTTGTTGCACTATTAGGTTCTGTAATGACAATGCCAGGTTTACCAAAAGTACCTTCAGCAGAAAAATGCGATGTTTTAGATGACGGTACAGTAGTAGGATTATTCTAGAAAAAATCAAAGCCTGAATTTGTGTAAATTTATTATGATTTATAAAAATTTTCTATAAATTCAGGCTTATTTATTATCAGAATTAATAAATTTTGTTACAAATACTAATAACTTTTATGGTACAATAGTTATGAAAAGGATTATAAGTAAAAGGAGATGCTTATGAGTACAAAAAAAACTCCTCTATATGAGGAACACAAAAAATTAGGTGGAAAAGTTGTTGACTTCGCTGGTTTTTATTTACCAGTTGATTATGAAGGATTACAACAAGAACACGAAGCAGTAAGAAACAACGTTGGTTTATTTGATGTAAGCCACATGGGTGAATTTACTGTAAAAGGCAAAGACGCTTTAAAATTCATCAACTATGTTTGCACTAATGATTACACTAAATGTGCAGATGGTCAAATCCAATATTCTTTATTATTACATGAAGATGGTGGAATGGTTGATGACTTATTAGTTTACAAAAACAACGATGAAGACTTTTTAATGGTTCCTAACGCAGCCAATACTGAAAAGGACTTCAAACATATCTCTAAATATGTAGATAAGTTCGATGTTGAACTTAAAAACATCAGCGACTCTGTTGCAGAAATCGCTATTCAAGGTCCTAAGGCTGAAGAATTATTACAAAGATTAGTTGAATTTGATCTTTCAAAAATTGAATACTATCATTTTGTAAAAGACATTAAATACAAAGAATATGATGTATTAATTTCTAGAACTGGTTATACTGGTGAAGATGGATTCGAAGTTTATGCAACTGCAGAAGCAATTGTAGACTTATGGAATGAATTATTAGAAAAAGGAAAAGACTTAGGTGTTAAACCATGTGGTCTTGGATGTAGAGATACATTGAGATTTGAAGCAGCAATGCCTTTATATGGAAATGAACTTGCAGATGAAGTATCTCCATTAGAAGTTGGCTTGAAGTTTGCAGTTAAAATGGACAAAGACGACTTCGTTGGTAAAGCTAAAACTCAAGAAAAAGTTGATGCAGGAATCGACAAAAAACTTATTGGTATCGAAATGCAAAGCAAACGTATTGCAAGACAAGGTGCTGAAGTTCAAAAAGATGGTAAAACTATCGGTAAAGTAACTACAGGATACCTTTCACCAACATTCGGCGTATGTTTAGCAAACGCATTTGTAGATAAATCAGCTGTAGCATTAGGTGATGAAGTTGATGTTATTATCAGAAACAAACCAACTAAAGCAACAGTTGTTAAAAGAAAATTTTTGGATAGAAAATAGGGGGAAAAGAAAATGGCAGAAGTAGCAAAAGATTTATTGTACACAAAAGATCATGAATGGATTAAAGTAGACGGAGACGTTTATGAAATTGGTCTTGCAGATTACGCACAAGACAGTTTAGGAGACATCGTATACGTTGAATTACCAGATGTTGATGATGAAATTGATGCAGAAGAATCTGTAGCAAGTGTTGAATCTGTAAAAGCAGCATCAGAAGTTTACACTCCATTTGCTTGTACAATTGTAGAAGCTAATGAAGAATTAGATGATGAACCAGGTAACATCAATAAAGCTCCATACGAAAGCTGGATTGCTAAGGTTAAATTCGAAGACTTCGATGAATCTAAATTAATGACTGCTGATGAATACGAAAAATTCTTAGGAGAATTATAATGTATCCATACATCTCAATTACTGATCAAGAAATAGAGGAAATGCTAAAAACAATTGGCATTTCCTCTACTGATGAACTATATTCAGATATTCCTGAAAATGTTCAATTCAAAGGAGAACTTAACATACCAAAAGCAAAAAGTGAAGTTGAAGTTAGAAGATATTTCGACGAAATTTTTGCAAAGAACACATCTACTGATGATAAGGTTTGTTTCTTAGGTGGTGGAGCTTATGATAGATACGTTCCTTCTGTTATTCCAGCAATGGCAAGCAGAAGTGAATTCTACACTTCATATACACCATACCAACCAGAAATAAGCCAAGGTACTCTTTCCTATATTTTTGAATATCAAACAATGATGGCAAACCTTACTGGTATGCCAATATCAAACGCTTCTTTATACGATGGCGGAACTGCTATCACAGAAGCAGCTTTGATGACTATCCAAAAGTCCAAAAAATCAAAAATTCTATGCGCTAATACAGTTAGCCCTTCAGCAAAAGAAATATTGTTGACATATTGTCACGATAGAAATGTTGAAGTAGAATTTATCCCAATGAAAGATTTGCTAACTGATATGGACGAATTGGAAAAAATGATGACTGACGAAATAGGTACAGTTATTGTTCAATCTCCAAACTATTACGGATATATCGAAGATGTTAATAAATATGAAGAGTTAACTCACTCAATCAAGAAAAACTACTTGATAATGTCAGCAGATCCAATGAGCTTAGGTTTGTTGAAGAAACCAGCTGAATATAATGTTGACGTTGTTGTAGGTGAAGCTCAACAATTCGGAGTAAACTTACAATATGGTGGACCTTATTTAGGTTATATGTGCTTTACTGATGAATTTGTTAGAAAATTCCCTGGCCGTGTTGTAGGACAAACTACTGATGAAGACGGTAAGAGATCATTCGTTTTAACACTTTCAGCAAGAGAACAACACATTAAACGTGATAGAGCAACTTCAAATATCTGTTCAAACCAAGGTGTTAACTTACTTGCAGCAAGTATTTATTTATCACTTTTAGGTAAAGCTGGTATTAAAGAAGTAGCTACTCAATCATTACAAAAAGCTCACTATCTATTTGAAGAATTGAAGAAAATAGACAAAGTTAAAGTTCTTAGTGAAAAACCATTCTTTGATGAATTCACTATCGGTTTTGACAAAGACACTGAAGAAGTTAAGAAAGCACTATTTGATAAAGGATTCTTAGCTGGAATTAGCATTAAAGAAGCTACAGATGGATGTGGCAATGGTTTAATTATTGCTGTAACAGAAAAGAGAACAAAAGAAGAAATGGACAATTTTGTAGCAGCAGTTAAGGAGGTATTATAATATGGCTTATAACAAGTTAATATTTGAATTATCACAACCAGGTAGAACTGGATATAAACTTCCTGAATTAGACGTAGAAGAAAAAGATAACTTAATTCCTGAAGAATTTTTATCAAATGAAGAATTAGATTTACCAGAAGTTAGTGAAGTTGACGTAGTTCGTCACTATACTAATCTTTCAACTCTAAACTTCGGCGTAGATACAGGTATGTATCCATTAGGATCTTGTACAATGAAGTACAACCCTAAAATAAATGAAGAAATCATAGCAAACCCAAAACTTGCTCGTCTTCACCCAAAACAAGATGACTATCAAGTTCAAGGTGCATTGGAAGCGATGTATACTTTACAAAAATCACTATGCGAAATTTCTGCAATGGATTATATGACATTACAACCAGCAGCAGGTGCTCATGGTGAAATCACTGCTATTACAATCTTCAAGAAATACCACGAAGTTAATGGTAATTCTGAAAAGAATGAAATCATAGTTCCAGACTCAGCTCACGGTACTAACCCAGCAACAGCTGCAATGGCAGGATACAAAGTAGTAGAAGTTAAATCAAACGAAAAAGGTGTAGTTGACGTTGAAGATTTAAGAAAAGTTGTAAACGAAAAAACTGCTGGTTTGATGTTAACTAACCCTAACACTTTAGGTTTATTTGAAACTAAAATCAAAGAAATCGCTGAAATAGTTCACGAAGCTGGCGGATTACTATACTATGATGGAGCAAATGCTAACGCTATTTTAGGACATGCTAGACCAGGGGACATGGGATTCGATGCAATCCACTTCAATGTTCACAAAACATTCTCTACACCACACGGTGGTGGAGGTCCAGGTGCAGGTCCTGTAGGTGTTAAGAAATTCTTAAGAGATTATTTACCAAAACCAATCGTTGAAAAAGACGGAGATAAATATTTCTTAGATTACAGCATGGAACATTCTATTGGTAGAATGAAAGACTTCCAAGGTCACTTCGGAATTTTAATGAGAGCATTGACTTATATCCTAACTATGGGTAGTGACGGATTGAAATGTGCATCTACTACAGCAGTATTAAATGCAAACTATCTACAAGCTCAATTAAAAGACGATTACAACTTACCACATGACTTCATCTGTAAACACGAATTCGTATTAGGCGGATTAAAGGATGATTGCGATGGTCAAGTTAAGACATTGGATGTAGCTAAGAGACTGTTAGATATGGGATTCCATCCACCAACAGTATACTTCCCATTAATCGTTCATGAAGCATTAATGGTAGAACCTACTGAAACTGAACCAAAACAAACTCTTGACGAATTCGTAGCTGCAATGAAACAAATTGCACAAGAAGCAAGAGAAAACAAAGATATATTATTAGAAGCTCCTATTACAACTGTTGTTAGAAGACCTGATGAAACAGAAGCTGCTAAGAAGTTAATATTGACTTACAAAAAAGGAGAATAATGACTAAAGATATCATTATTATCGGCGCTGGACCTGGTGGCTATGAAACAGCCATCAGGGCATGCCAGCTCGGTTTAAATGTAACTTTAATCGAAAAAGCTGAAGTAGGTGGTACATGCTTGAACAGAGGATGTATACCTACTAAAACTTTATGGAAAATTGCTGATTTGTACAAAGAAATTAAAGAATCAGAAACTTTTGGAATTGAAGTTAATGACCATAAATTATTAGCCGATAAAATTAAACAAAGGAAAACAGAAATTATCGAAAGACTTAGAAGTGGTGTTGAATACCTTTTCAAAACTTACGATAATTTAACTTTTATTAGAGGAGAAGCTAGCTTTAAGGATAATAAAACAGTTGTTGTGAAGACTTTGGAAGGAGAAACCAAAGAACTTACAGCTGATAAAATTATCATAGCTACTGGATCTAAAGACTATAAGCCAACAAATATTGAAGGTATTGACCATCCTAAAGTTTTGACATCAACTGGACTTTTGGAATTAGAAGAAATTCCAAAATCAATGGTTGTTATTGGAACTGGCGTAATAGGAATGGAATTTGCATCAATCTATTCACAATTTGGAACAGAAGTTACTGTAGTTGGTAACAAATTGTTGAAAACTGAAGATGGCGAAATCCAAAAACGTCTAAAATCTATTCTAAAAAGCGATACTTTGAAGTTTGTAACAGGAGTATATGCTAAGAAAATAGTTGAAGAAGACGGAAGACTTAAAATTATTAGTCAAAAAGTTGGCAAAGATAAATTCCAAGAAACTTATGCAGATTACGTTCTTGTAGCAAGTGGAAGAAGCAGCAATATAGATAATCTAGGAATTGAAAACACAGATATAAAAACTGAAAAGAATGCTATTGTTGTCGATGAAAATCTTCAAACAAATGTCGAAGGTATTTATTCCATTGGCGATTGTGTGTACAAGAACGCTCAATTAGCTCACGTTGCAAGTAATCAAGGTAAAAATCTTGTAAGAGAATTTTCAGGAAAAGAAAAAAATATCAATATGGATATAGTTCCAGCAGTTGTATTTACAGTTCCTGAAATTGCATCTGTAGGTTTAACTGAAGAAAAAGCAAAAGAACAAAACATCGATTATGTAACAAGCAAATTTATGTATCAAGCTAACGGTAAGGCATTGAGTTTGAATGCTACAGAAGGTTTTGTAAAGATAGTTGCTACAAAAGATTTATCTAAGATTTTAGGTTGCCACATAATTGGCCACGATGCATCCACATTAATTCACTTCGCAGCAATTGCGATGAACAATAACGTTGGAGTTGAAGGTTTATCAGCAATGATTTACGCTCACCCAACTATTAGTGAAGTGTTTATGGATTCTGTCGAACAATTAGAAGGTTTATCTATCAATACGCCAAACCCTAACAAATAAATTGAATCCTCGTATTTATTTTCGAGAGAAATTAATACGGGATTTTTTTAATGGTTACAGAAAGTCAAATATAAAGTTTGATTTTTCGTAAACTTTTACGCTGTTTTACTCACAGTTAAAACACATTTGCTTGATAAAGTATAAGTATCAAATATGGAGGTGTAGATATGGACAGAGACCCATACTCTGAATACAACGATTACATTAAAAAAAGAAGGGACGGCTTGAGCGAAAGAAAAGTCGAAAATATGATAAAAGAAGAAATAGCTAAGAACAAACCTAAAATTGGTTGGTTAAAAGCTCTCACAATATTTTTACTAATATATTCTTTGGTTATGAGCTATTTCGTAGCAAAAAATATGACCGGTATTACTGAGACTATTAACAAAAATGGTCAAGTTGAAAGTAGTACTATTTCTATAAAAAACAATAGTGTGTCTACCGAAAATGCCGTAGCCAAGAAATCTTTGGATTCTGTAGTTGGTATAACAACTGTAGGTGTTCAAGAAAATATGTTTTTTCAAGGCAGAGTTGTAGAAGGTGTTGGAAGCGGTGTTGTTGTTAGCAAAGATGGATATATTTTAACTAACGCACACGTTGTACAAGATGGTAAAGCAGAAAAAATCGAAGTCTTACTTACAAATGGCAAGAAATCATCTGCAAAATTATTGTGGTATGACACAACGTTGGATCTTGCGGTAATTAAAACTGATATGACTGGATTAAAACCAGTTGAAATGGGAGATAGCGACAAAGTTCAAATCGGAGACAAGGCGATTGCAATTGGTAATCCATTGGGATTGGATTTGCAATCAACATTGACTAGTGGATATATTTCAGGAAAAGACAGAACAATTACTTTGCAAAATGGCCTACAAATGGATGGTTTGATGCAAACAGACGCTGCTATAAACTCAGGAAATAGTGGTGGTGGACTTTTCGACCAAGAAGGAAAACTAATTGGTATAAATACTGCAAAAGCTTCTGCAGAAGGAATCGGATTTACTATTCCTATTAACGTAGCCAAAACTATAGTAGACAATATAGTTTCTGGAGGCTCTTTTGAAGGAGTTAAGTTGGGAATTAGTGGAGTTGATGTAAAGACGTTTCAACAAGCTACTGGTCAAAAATTATCCATAGACAAGGGAATTTATGTAGTGGAAGTTGTCAGAGGATCTTCTGCACAAAAAGCTGGAGTAACTAGAGGAGATATAATTACAAAAGTTAACGGTAAAGAAATCAATACGATGAGTTCTTTGAAGAAGGCATTGCTTGAAGTTAGACCAAAACAAAAAGGCAAAATAACTGTCTATAGAGATGGCAATACGAAAGATTTGGATATTGAGTTTAGTACTTTACAACAAAAATAAGGTATCACGTTTTTTCCTTCCTTAATTTGCGTGAGATTTGAAATATATAAATTTGAAAGCGGTAGTGAGAACTATCGCTTTTAAATTAGAAAAAACAAAAAAATTCCTAAAAATTTAAATTTTTAGCTGTAGCTATTTACACAATGAATTAATTAGTATAAAATATGGGAGTGTTGAGGAGGAGAAAGATTTGAAGCAAATTTATTCTGTAAAAATGATTTTGAAATACAAGACAGATGTGTCTATATATGAAGAAGATATTGTTCTTATAGAAATGGAAAGCATTGATGAATTAAAAGACAAATGTTTGGAATATGTAGATTTAATTCAAGATGATTTGAACGATCATGAATTCGTAGAATTACATGAGATTGTGAATTGGAATTTGACCAACGAAAAATTCGATAGTTCGATGAATTTCAAGGAAGTTTATTCGGAATTTATAGACGAAGACGAAATTGCGTAGTAAAATAGTAGGTTTTTGTTTAAAGGCTTAACTATTTTGCTTTTTTCGTGTATAATATAGTAGGACATAAGGATCTCTTATATATATATTTATTACATAACTGTAAGGAGGTTATTATGTCAAAAAATTTATTAACTATTAAAGACTTATCCGCAAGGGTAGGAGATAAAGAAATATTAAAAAACATAAATTTAAATATAAACTATGGTGAAGTTCACGTTATTATGGGACCAAATGGTTCTGGTAAATCAACTTTAGCCAATGTTATTTTGAACAATCCACAATATGAAACTACTTCAGGTGATATTTTACTTGATGGAGAAAGTATTATGGATTTATCAACAGATAAAAGAGCCAAAAAAGGTATTTTTATGTCTTTCCAAAATCCAATGGAAGTTTCAGGCATTAGTGTAGAAAACTTCATCAGATCTGCAAAAATAGCAACAACTGATGAAAATATAGGATTCTTAGAATTCAGAGAAGAACTGGAAGATAATATGGATATACTTGAGTTTGATCATGGATATTCTTCCAGATATTTGAATGTCGGTTTTTCCGGTGGTGAAAAAAAGAAGAACGAAATTCTACAAATGTTAATGCTACAACCAAAACTAGCAATCCTTGATGAAACAGATTCTGGTCTTGATGTTGATGCTGTTAGAACTGTATCAAAAGGTGTAAAGGAATTCTTACATGACAATAATTCAGTTATTGTAATCACACATCACAAGGAAATCTTAAAAGAAATTAAGCCAGATTTCGTTCATGTAATCATGGATGGCACTATTGTAAAAGAAGGTTCTAGCGAACTTTTAGATCAAATTGAAGAAAAAGGATTCAATTGGATTAGAGAAGAGGTGAAATAATGGCACCTAAAATGAAGACTCAAGTCGATGAAATGGATAGAGGTATCTATGACATCAAGAATAAATTTACTTTTAGAAGAAAAACTGAAGAGGGCTTGACTCCTGAAATCGTAAGACAGATTTCAGAAGAAAAAAATGAACCTCAATGGATGCTCGAAAAAAGATTGGAAGCTCTTGAAATATTTTACAATTCAGAAGATCCTGAATGGGGACCAGATTTAAGTGTAGTTGATATGAATAAGGTCACAACATACATTAGACCTGATGCAGATAGATCAAGTGACTGGAACGAAGTCCCTGATGAAATCAGAGATACTTTTGATAAGTTGGGTATTCAAGAAGCTGAAAAAGAAATGATGCTAAGTGGTGTTGGTGCACAATACGATAGTGAGGTTGTGTATCACAACATTCAACAATCTTTGGTAGACCAAGGGGTTATTTATACAGATTTTGATACGGCTCTTAGAGAACATGAAGATATTGTTAAACAATATTTTGCAAAATCAATCACACCAAGATTGCACAAATACGCAGCACTTCACTATGCAGTGTGGTCAGGTGGATCATTTGTATATGTTCCAAAAGGAGTAGATGTTAAAATCCCACTTCAAAGTTATTTCAGATTGAATGCTCCAGGAGCAGGTCAATTCGAACATACAATGATTATCGTAGAAGATGACAGTTATTGTCACTTCATTGAAGGTTGCTCAGCTCCAAAATATAACGCGTTAAATGTACACGCTGGTGCAGTTGAAATCTTCGTTGGAGAAAATGCTACTCTTAGATTTTCAACAATCGAAAACTGGTCACGAAATATGTACAACTTAAACTCAAAAAGAGCAATCATTGAAAAAAATGGTAAGGTTGAATGGGTTTCTGGTTCATTTGGATCAGCGGTATCCATGCTTTATCCATCAAGTGTCTTAAAGGGAGAAGGTGCAAGCAGTGAGTACACTGGTATTTCATTTGCAGGACGTGACCAAAACTTAGACACAGGTGCTGTTATGATTCACGCAGCCCCTCACACAACAAGCTATGTAAACAGCAAGTCTATCTCTAAATCAGGTGGAATCAGCGTTTACAGAGGTTTAGTAGACATAAAAGAAAATGCTTACGATTCAAAATCATCAGTAAGTTGTGAATCGTTAATGTTAGATAATGAAAGTAGATCAGATACAATTCCAGTTGTAAAAATAGGAAATAAACATGTCGATTTGGGACATGAAGCATCTATCGGTAGAATAGATGATCAAGTTATTTTCTATTTGATGACAAGAGGTATTCCAGAAGAAGAAGCAAAATCAATGGTAGTTCGTGGATTTGCGGAACCAATAGCTAAGGAATTACCTATGGAATATGCGGTTGAGATGAATAATTTAATTAATCTTGAATTAGAAGGAAGCATAGGATAGGAGTTGTATATGGAACAAATTAAAGGCAATAAACTGGGATTTAAAACTTTCAAATATTTGAAAGTTAACGATACAGAAATCAATCTTCCAGATATAGATATAAAAGAATACAGAATAGACTCAGATCCAGTAGAATCATTAGACAACAAAGATTTTGGTGTGTGCCAAGAAGCTTTGGATATGAACGAAAAATCGGGAAATCTATTCAAAAAATATAGAACAGAAGAAAATCAAGTAAAAGATTTCGGCGTTATCGATTTGGTAACTGACAGAGAATATGATATTTTGTTGGATACTCACAAAATTGTAGCCGAAAAGAACTCAAGCTTAAGAGTTGTACTTGATTATAGAGACAATGACGACAATAAGAAATTCAGAAGTTCAGTAATAGAAATCAATGCCAAGGAAAACAGCAATGTGGAAGTTTTTGTTATTCAAACAGAAAAAAACACCACAGCATTGGAATCAGTAATATTAAACTTAGATGAAGAAAGTAACGTCATCCTAAGCCAATACGAATTAGGAAGCAAGGACAATTATGTCAATACTAAAGCTAATTTGAATGGCAAACATTCTAACTTGGATATCAACAGTATTTACTTCACACATGGAAATAATTCATTGAATATGCTTTATGAAATCAATCATTTTGGCAAAGAATCCAAATCTTCATGTATCGTAAATGGTGCATTAAAAGAATCATCTTATAAAAACTTCAAGTCAACTCTTGATTTCAAAAAAGGATCCATGGGATCCACAGGAACTGAAGAAGAATACGCAGTATTGTTATCAGATGATGCAAAAAGCTTGTCAGTTCCAATACTTTTAGCAGGAGAAGACGATGTAATAGGAAATCACGCAGCAAGTGCAGGTAAGATAGATGCTGATATGCTATTTTATATAATGAATCGTGCTATATCCAGAGATGTAGCTGAAAGTATGATAGTTGAATCCAAATTTAGCGAATCATTAAGCAGATTAGATGACGAAAACTTGGAAAACAAACTACTTTCATTCATCAGAGAAAAAATGGCAAAGAGGGAATTGGATGTTAGATAAAAAACAAGTAGAAGATATAAGAAAGGACTTTTTGTATTTGGATAAAGAATACAAAAATCCGATAGTTTATTTGGACAATGCAGCTACCAGCCAAAAACCGATTCAAGTCATAGATAGCGTAAGTGAATTTTACAAATATGAAAATGCAAATCCTCACAGAGGAGCACACACATTGAGCGTTTTATCTACAGATGTTTACGAATCTGGAAGAGAAAAAATCGCCAAATTCATCAACGCAGCAGATTCTTCAGAAGTAGTATTCACAAGAAACACTACTGAATCTTTAAATTTATTAGCTTATTCGTACGGCCATGAATATTTAAAAGAAGACGATGAAATAGTCATATCAATAATGGAACACCACAGTAATTTAGTAACTTGGCAGGAAGTGTGCAAGAAAACACACGCAAAGCTAAAATACTTGTATATTGACAAAGAAAATATGCAATTGGATTTTGAAGAATTCAAGAAAACAATCACTGAGAAGACGAAAATTTTCTCAATAACACAAGCATCAAACGTAGTGGGAACTATGCCTGAAGTTGAAAAAATGATAAAATACGTCAAATCAGTTAACAAAGATTGTATATGCATCGTGGATTCTGCACAATATATTCCACACAATAAAGTTGACGTACAACAATTAGGTTGTGATTTCTTAGTATTTTCAGGTCACAAAATGCTTAGCATAATGGGAGTCGGAATACTTTATGGAAAGAAAGAATTATTGAACAACTTAAAGCCGTTCTTGTACGGTGGAGATATGATTGAATATGTGTTTGAAGATAAATCATCGTACTTGGATGCTCCAGGAAGGTTTGAAGCAGGAACACAAGATGTAGGATCTGTAAAATCATTAATAGCAGCGATAGATTACATCGAAAAAATCGGAATAGAAAATATTAGAGATTATGAAAAAGCATTAATGGATTATGCTTATGACAAAATCAAACAAAAATCCGACATTATCGATGTCTACACAACAAGTGACACTCACAGATCTCCAGTTTTAGATTTTAACTTCAAAGAAGCTCATCCACATGATGTTGCAAGTATTATGGATAGTTACGGAATTGCAATTAGAAGTGGACACCATTGTGCACAACCACTTCACAGATATTTGAAAACAAATTTCTCATGCAGAGCAAGCTTTGCATTCTATAATACATTTGAAGAAGTTGACTTTTTCATTGAACATCTTGAAGACGTAAGGAGATTGATGAGAATTGGAACTAGGTAGTTTATATACAGAATTAATATTGGAAAAAAGCAGGGATAAATCAAACAGACGTGAATTGGAACATCCAACTCATTGTGAGTTGGGACATAATCCAAGCTGTGGAGATGAAATCACATTGCAACTAAAAGTTCAAGATGATACAATCGAAGACATTGCATACACTGGAATGGGATGTGCTATATCACAAGCATCCACATCCATAATGTGCGATGTAATCAAAGGTAAATCTGTAAATGAAGCAATAGATTTGTGCAACAAATTCATCTCAATGATAAAAGGAGAAATCACTGACAGAAAAGAACTAAAAGTTCTGAAAGATGCAGTGTGCTTCCAAAGCATATCCACATTACCAGCAAGAGTAAAATGTGCCGTTCTTTCATGGTACACATTAAAAGATATGCTTGAAAACGACAAATCAGAAGGTTCATTTATTCCTGATTAATAGACAATAAAATAGATAATAAATTTTTAACTGGTGAAACATGTGTTTCATCAGTTTTTTTATTAAGCAATTAAAAAGCCCTTCCATCCTTAAATTGGATTTTGGGGCTAATATTTAAATTAGTTACCTTGTTTTTTGGTTTTTTCTAAAAAGTCGTATAGTGTATTGGATAAATCCTTACCTTTGAATCTACAAAGTCCACCGTAACTACACGAAATTTCATCAAATTTTGTAACTCTGTCTTGTCTAATTCCAGGACCTGCTATTAAAACTGGAACAGGATCACCACTGTGTTCCATTCTTTCGCATGGAGTAGAGTGGTCTGCTGTAACGGCTATTATTGTGTTTTCTAAATTAGCTTCTAATAAAAGACCAATAAACTTATCAAAAACCTCAACTGCCTGTGCTTTTTTCTCAGGATTTCCATCGTGACCAAAAAGGTCTGTTGCTTTTAAGTTTACTAAGACAAAGTCATGATCTTTCAGTGCATCAATCGCCATTTGTGCCTTTGCATTAACATCTGTATCAATATTTCCAGTCATTGTTGAAGCTGTTAATGCTGTGAAACCAGCCAATCGAGCGACTCCCAAGACTGTTCCTTCGGCAGCTACACAAGCTCCTTTAATATTTAGCTTTTCAGAAATTTTTTCCAAGTCAGGCATTATTCCAGCCCCTCTTGTAAGAATAAAGTTAGCAGGTAAAAGTCCTTTGGAAATTCTTTCTTCATTCACAGGATGTTTTGATAAAATTTCATTTGCTTTTAGTAAAAATTTGTTCAAAATTTCGGCTGTAAATATTGAATCAGGTTTTCCGTCCTTTGATTGACATTTTTTGTAACTAACATTATCTCCTGCAATTTTTGGGTCAGTGTCAGTAATATTTGCAGATAATCCTGGTCCTCTTAAAATCAAAACTGCTCTGTGCTCAGTTGCTTCTTTAAAGATAACTTTTATTCCATCGATTTCTATACCATTTAAAGATTCTGCTAATAGATTTGTGTTTTCTCTAATTCTTCCAGCTCTTCTGTCAACAACACAAAGATTATCATTCACAGTAGCGAAATTAGATCTAAAAGCAACATCACCAGCTTGTAATTCAATTTCTCTACCAAAAGCTTCAATTGGTCCACGACCTGGATAGTCTTCTAGTCCATATCCAAACAAAATCATATGACCGAGGTCTGTGCCAACGGGAATTACTGCACCAAGAACATCCATTATTCCTGTTGTTCCCATAGATGCTAATTTGTCTAAGTTTGGTGTAGATGCATATTCTAAGGGAGTCTTGCCTTCTAAAATTTTACATGGTCTGTCACCAACTCCATCGGCAACAGCTAATATAACTTTTTTATTCATATAATCTCCTTAACACAATTAAAATATTATTTGATAATAAGTAAAGTACAACAGTGAAATAACAACTGAGCCAATAAAGCAAGTTATTAGACCAAGTTTAAGTTCATCTTTCACATCAAAGTAACCAAGACTCAAGTATAATGCATTCACCTTTGAGTGAGGTGGTAGAGTCAACGTATAAGCTATACCGAACGAACAAGCCATTGCCAAAGGAACTGGATCAATGTTCAAAGATTGTGCTAAAGTTATAATTGTTGGAATCAAGATTGTTGCCCTAACTGTCTTCGTTGTAAAGATTAAGTGGCTGAAAATAGTTATAAATATAAGTATCACAGCAACAAGATTAGGATTTAAAGTGTTAAGACCGATTTTTTCAACAAAGTTTTGAATAACAAAACTTGCTCCGCCAGAATCATTAAATGCATTTCCGATTGCATAAGCTCCAGCTGAGAAAATCATTAAATTCCATTTTATGTTTGCTTGTTTCCAATCAATAACGCCGACTTTAGGAAGAAGGCATAAAAGCATACTTAACACTGCAGTTTGTTCAGTTGAGATACTAAAACCAAATAATTTTTCTTGATAGTCACCAGTTGCCCAAGAAAGTAGGGTAAAAGCAAATATGATAGCTGTTTTCTTTTCAGCAATAGTCATTGGTCCTAGTTCTTTTAATTGCTGCTTCAAAATTTCTTTAGTTGATTCTCCACCTATATTTAAGTCTTTAATGTGATACATTTTGTAGCCAATTAGAAAAGCTATAAAAGCTGTAATTAAAGCTTGCGGCATAGATCCTAAAAGCCAATCCATATATCCTAAGTTTGATCCAGTCATCTTGTTGATAAAACCAACAGCTAAAAGCTGACTAGAAGTCGCTGTAATAACCATGGAAGTTGCTAAGTGGTTGTTCATAACTCCTTGCAAAGTTATTAATCTACCAAAATTGCTTTCTCCAGGTACTTGTTTATAGATTTCTAATAAAATCATAATTATTGGAGTCAGCAATGCAGCTCTGGCACTTGTTGATGGAATGAAAAATGCTAGGATAAAATTAACTAACATAAGTACAATAAGTGTTCCTTTAGGAGTCTTACCAAATTTTGTAAGCATAGATAACGCAAGACGCTTGCCAAGATTTGTTTCATTAATGGCAGAAGTTAATACGAATGCAGCTACCATCAACCAGATAATATCATATCCCAAAGCTCCAAATGTAACTTTTTGTTTTTCGACTGCTCCTATCATAGGCAAAATCAAAATTCCAATTATTGAAGTTTGATAAATTGGAATAGGCTGAGCTACCCACATTATTAGAGCAAACACAAAAACTGCTAGAGATTTTTGTGCCTCTGGACTCATGCCATTAGGAGTAGGCATCAATAGTAGTACAAAAAATAATATTACAGCAACGATACCGCCGATTTTTGCACCAGTTGAAGTTTTTTTCTTACTTGGTGATTTCGTTTTCATAAGAATTACCAAGCTTTCTAAATTTGTTACGTTAATTATATTACACAAATATCTATAACACAATTCTATTTTATTTTAATATCAATAACTATATGTTATAATAGACTTAGAAAAAATCAGAGGTGAAAAAATGGATATTAGCAAATTAGAATCTTTTTTAGTTTTGGCAGAATGTAAAAGCTTTACTAAAACGGCTGATCTTAGATATTTGTCTCAACCAGCAATAAGCAAACATATAGATAGTCTAGAACAAGAGTTAGGTGTATATTTGTTTGATAGAAATGGAAAAACTGTAAGCCTGACAATTCAAGGAGAATATTTTATAAAATATGCAGAAGCTATAGTAAGAACATATCAAAAATCTCAAGAACTTATTAAGCAAATTGAAGACCTAAACCAGGGAACTCTCTATTTTGGTTCAACAAATTTTATTGGAATTTATTTGATGCCTAAGTTTATTAAAATTTTTCAAGACAAATATCCAAATGTTAATATTAATATGACAGTAGGTTCATCAAAAGATTTGTTTAAAAAGCTAGAAAAAAATGAAATTGAATTTGTATTTTTGTCTCATTATGTAAAAATTGACACAAACAAATATATTTCCAAGCCTTTTTTTACAGATGAAATGGTGTTGGTGGTAAGTACCAAAAACAAACTGGCAGAAAAATCTACATGTAGTCTCTCAGACATAAAAGATCAAGTATTTATTACAAAATCACAAACATCTTCTCTATATAAATTTTTAGAATCTTGCGTTATTGATGTAAAATTTAAAAAAGAACTTATAATAGATAATCAAGAAGCAATAAAAAAAGCAGTTGTAGAAAATGCGGGAGTTTCTATTATGTCGAAAAAATCAGCTCAATTAGAAGAGGAAGCAGGGCTAATAAAGTGCATAAAAATCGTAGATTGTGATTTCAAAAGACAAATAAATCTAGTTTATAATAAAAATTTACAGATAACTCCAGCGGGCCAGGCTTTTTTTGATATTTTGGATATCAATAACAAGTTTGAATTTGGAAAATAAAAAAGGGGCTGTTGCAAAAGTCCCAGTATAGAAAAAAGAGGCTGTTGCAAAAGTCCCATAATAGAAAAAGACGAGGAAACATAAAAATCCTCGTCTTTTTTGATACAATGTATTTATGAAAACCACTAAAAATACATCATCATTAGCTGACTATACACTAGTTAATGATACAATTCAACTAAGATTAAACTTTAATACAGAATGCTATCTTGACAGTCAAGATATTTCTACTCTTTCTTCATAATTTAAATGTTTTACTTTTTCTATAATTATGATATAATTTACTAAAGTCATTGTTTCCTCCTATGTTTTTTGTTTTGATAAATTTATTATACATGAGAGGACAGCGACTTTTTTATATAGGATGTTTCATTTAATATTACAACACGCCTATAGAGAACATTTATAATAAATGTTTGAAAAAAATATTTGCTTATATAATATTATGCAGATGAATTATTAGGAGGAATTATGAAAAATAGAGAAGAAGTATTACAAGAAAAGATTGAAAGAAGAAATAGTAGACATGAAATAGGTAACAACATTTCATGGTCAGCAATATTTGCTGGTGCAGTGACATTTATCGCTGTAATGTTCTTACTAAGTTTTATAGGATCATCAATCGGATTTGCAACTTTAGACTTTCAGTCATCAAATCCATTTAATGGATTATTTACAGGTGTTGGCATTTGGACAGTAGTTCAATTATTAGTATCTTTATTTGCAGCAGGTTTTGTTGGAGGACTAGCAGCTAAAAGAGTTGGTTTATTGCATGGTTTCTTATCATGGGCATTATCAATGGCTTTAGTAGTTGTAATGTTATTCACAGCTGTTACAGCAACAGTTAAAACTGCAGCAAATGCAGCAGGATCAGTAGCTGGAGAAGCAGGTAGTTTAGCTGGTAAAGCAGCAACTACAGTTTCAGAAAATATATCATCATTAAGTTCAACAGCTTTTGAAAAAGTAGCTCAAGAAGTTGAAGGTGTTGATTCAAAAGAATTACAAGCTAATGTTGAAAAATACTTAAAAGATTCAGAAAATGAAAAATTAAGACCAGGATACTTACAATCACAAGTTGATGTATCAGTAGAAGAAATCAAACAAGCAGCAAAAGATATAGCCTTAAATCCTGAAAATGCAGAAAAAATTGCTAAGGATACAGCAGACAAAATAGGTGCAAGAGCAGAAGATATTGCAAATTCAGTAAAACAAGAAGATATAAAAAAATCAGTATCAAAAAATTCAGACCTATCAGAAGCTGAAGTTGAAGAAATATCAAACAACATTTATGACGGTTTACAAAAAACATATGCACAAGCAGAAAAAACATTTAACCAAGCATCTGAACAAGTTTCAAAAACAGTGGCACAAGCTAAAGATACAGCTGAAAAAACAGCAGAACAAGCTAAAGAAACAGGAAATGATGTAGCAAGCACATCAAGCAAGGCTTCATTATTAATCTTTGTTGGATTGTTATTAAGTGCTATTGCAGCAATGTTTGGTGGTTCATTAGGTTCAAGAGTATCTAATGAAAGATTTATAGAAGAAAACTAATAAAAAAATAATAAAAAATATAATTTGTTTATATCACTTAGCCTAGGCTAAGTGATTTTTTTTGGAGTTTATTAAATAAATCACTAAATTGAATATATTTTTTTATAATGGTAAAATATACCAATACTAAAGCAAATAGAAGTAAAGAATGTAGACAAAAGAAAATAAACTTCGTACATGGTCAAGGCAAAAGAAAACATCAACTTCAACGAGACTATGAACAACTAAAAGATTGGAAAAGCAAACTAAAAAGTTATCCAAACAAACTAGATAAAATAGTAGCAGATGGGGATACTAAAGCGAAGAAAACTATGTATAGCTAGCAGAAAATAGGCTGACATCATACATAAAACCATCAAACTATGAACAATTCAAAACACGAAAATATAAAAAGAACAAGAATTCTGAAAAAGTTTAGTCTATGATGAAACCCAAGACAAATACATATCAAATGAAGGCAAAGAATTCATAAGATGCAATAATAGGTATGGGAAAAGAAAAAATGGATATGTAACAACTAAAAAAGTATACAGGTGTTTTATCTGGAATAAAGATGGTCAAAAAACTAAAGGAATCTACATAGCAGAAATCTTCAAAAAATATAGGAAAGAATCATTAGAAAACATAATATCCGACCAAGGAATAGAAGAAAGACTAAATAGGTCTCTTCAAGCTGAGGGGCTTTTTCCAAAATAAAGTAAGGACTAAATTACAATAGATTCCACCATAGAGGAAAAGCAAATATAATAAGTGAAATATGCCTACACTCTATTGCGTTAAACCTAAATAAACTGACATCAAAAATAGAAAATAAGAATCTAGAAATCATAAAATACAAAGCTGCTTAAGAAAAAAATATTCATTATAGCTAGCTTTATTAAGTGAGCCCATTTTTATAGAGAACAGGATAAATTTATCTAGAAAATATTTTAAAAACAAAAAACACAATGGCTAAACTTAAATACTTGATAAAAAAATGCTGTTGCAGAGTAGAATCATCTATTCTGCAACAGCCCCTTAATTTAATTATTGAATTTTTAGAAAGCTTTGAATCTTTCTACTTTATCTTTGTCGATTCCATGTTTTTCGTTGTAAGTCATTTTTGTTGTACTAATCATGAATGGAACGCCATCGATTTTACGAGCTTCTAAGAAGTTTACAACTTTTGTGTAATCTCCTGAATTTTTTCCACCTTTTTTCATTATTTTCATAATTGAGTATGGGTGTTCTGGTTCTTTGATTGTGATTAGTGAAGAATTTGGTTTATCGAATGCTTTTTGAACGATATCTTCGAATTCTTCTGTGTCGATACCAGGAATTAAATAGTATTCAGCATCTTCGTCCATGCTTTCTAATCCTTTAACTTGAATTGATTTGAATTGTTTCTTAGCAATGCCCATCATAATAGCTAATAATTGTCTGATTCCTGTTGATCTATGTCCTGAAATAATAATATTTTCGTGGTTTTCAATTGCTTTTTCGATGAATTCTGCTTGTTGTTCATCTAAAAACTCTGAATCCACAAATCTTTTTATCATTGGGTGCATAAAAATCCTCCTTATGTTTGATTTAATAACAATAATATTCTATCACATATTCAATAAAATATCATACTATTTTATTGATTCTATTGTTCTAGTTCCATAATGTCTTTTAAGCCGTCAGTGTATTTGATGTCGTTGTTTTCTAATACCCAAAATGCTTCAACCCCATCGATAGAGTCCACCAATTTTCTACCTTCTTCGTAATTCATAACGAAAACTGTTGTAGATAGAAAATCTGCAAGTCCAGAATCTTTTGTGACGATTGTTACTGATTTAAAATGATCTGCTGGATTTAGTGTATCTGGATCAATTATGTGATGGTATTTTTTGTTGTTGTAAACGTAAAATCTTTGATAATCACCACTTGTAACCATAGATGTTGTTTCCGGTATTTTCAAGATTGCGACGTATTGTTTGTCTGGCTCTTCATTCAAATTAGGATTTTGGATTGCGACTACCCAGCTGTCTTTTCCTTTAATAATTGGTTTTCCGATTGTTCTGACATTTCCACCTGCTGAAATAATTCCCGATTTTAGTCCACGTTTTTCTACTTCTTGGGCTATTTTTTCTGTGGCATATCCTTTTGCAGTGGCTCCCAAGTCTAGTCTTGAATCTTTATCTTTCAAGAAAACTGTGCTGTTTTGCTCATCCAAAACGATGTTGTCGATACTTGTGTGAAGATTCTTTTCTTTTAAAACATCTGCTGAAGGAATTTCAATTTTTTTCTTTTCAATAGCATTGTCTCTGTACTCTTTCCACAAATCAGTTACAGAACCAAATGCGATGTTTGTTTTCTTATTGTATTTGGAATAATCTTCTACTGACCATTTGATTAAATCAAACAAATCCTTGTCGACTTTTACAGGTTTAACTCCTGCGTTATCGTTGATTGTCTTCGCATTATCTACGCCATCAAAATTTTCGTAAGTGCTGTATAGTTTGTGAAGTCTATCAAATTCATCGTTGATAAACTTGGAATACTCATTGAATTCTTTTTCAGATTTTGTATACAAACTATATCTTATTACTGTGTCAAATTTGTCATAAAGTGTGGCTTCGTGTTTCTCAAAATCTTTAGACGAAGATTCAGCATTTTCATTTACTTGTGGTGCTGGATCTTTTGGAACTGGTTTATTTTCACCTTTTTCTTGAGAACAGCCAACTAACATTGTTAATGTTAAAAATACTAATATAAATTTTTTCATATAATCACCACATACATTATATCAAATTTTGGAAAATAATTTGACATCTTTGACTTATTTTAACATTATATGCTTCAAAAATTCCTGTTTTATAGTATAATGGTAGTGATAATTTTTTAGGAGATGAATAATGAAGAAAGCTATTATACTTTCTGCCGGAGAAGGCACTAGAATGAAATCTCACAACTCAAAAGTTTTACACAAACTTTTGAACAAGACTATGATTGATTATGTCATGGATGCTTGTGATTTTGTGGATCAGAAAATAGTAGTCGGCGGAAATAATTACGATATTTTAAGAGAAAACTTAGATGAAAGTATTCATCTAGTAAAACAAAATATAGGAGAACAATATCCATATGGAACAGGGTATGCCGTTAAATTATGTTTAGATGAAATAAATGACGGCGATAAAGTTATTATTTTAACGGGAGATACTCCATTAATAAAGCAAGAAACGTTGAAGAAGTTTTTTGATTTCCATAAACAACAAAATTCAGTTGCAACAGTTCTTACAAGTGAAATCGACGATCCATTTGGATATGGAAGAATTGTAAAGGACGAAAAGGGTAATTTGCTCAAAATCGTAGAACAAAAAGATTGTAATGAACAACAACTTTTGATTAAAGAATTCAACAGCGGCATGATGATTGTGAATGGCGATGTGTTGAAGATGTCGATTGAAAAAATCGGTACAGATAATTCAAAAGGCGAGATGTATTTGACAGATATTTTCGAAATCATCAGAAATGATGGCAAAATTATCAAAACTTTTAAACATTCTGATGTAAACGAAACTTATGGAATAAATACAAAAGCCCAATTGTATTTCTGTGAAGAAATTTTAAAACAAAGAGTTAATGAAAAATACATGGAAGAAGGCGTTGTTATTTCAAATGCAGATTCTGTAATCATAGAACCATCTGTAAAAATTGGAAGGGACACTGTGATTATTGGACCTTGCAGGATTTACGGAAACACAGAAATAGGCAGTGATTGTTTGATTAAGGGCGATTGTGAAATCGTGGATTCCAAAATTGATGACAATGTTGTTATTAAATCATCATACATTGAAAATTCTGTTGTAGGAAAGAACACAGACATTGGACCTTTTGCTCATTTGAGACCAAACAGTGTTTTAAAAGAAAATGTTCATATTGGAAACTTTGTTGAAATCAAAAACTCAACTGTTGGCAACAAAACAAAAGCAGGTCACTTGGCTTATGTTGGAGATAGTGATTTGAAGGAAAATATCAACATCGGTTGTGGAGTAATTTTCGTGAATTACGATGGCAAGAACAAGCACAGATCTGTGGTTGAAGACAATGTGTTTGTCGGTTCTAATTCAAATGTGATTGCTCCTGTGACTTTGAAAAAGGACAGCTTCATTGCTTGTGGTACTACAATTACTGAGGATGTTGAAGAAGGTGCACTTTCAATTGGAAGAAGCCGCCAAGAAAATAAAAAAGATTGGGTTTATAATAAAAAAAGATAGAAATGGAATGATTATATGTATTTAATCGCAGGACTGGGTAATCCAGGAAGTAAGTACGAATACACAAGACACAATGCCGGATTTATGGTTATAGATGATTTGGCAAAAAAATTGAATATTAAGGTGAACAAATTAAAATTCAAATCGTTGATTGGTGAGGGATTTATTGGAAACGAAAAAGTGATTTTGATGAAACCTTCAACGTATATGAATGATTCTGGAAAAGCTATATTGGATTGTTTTAATTATTATAATTTGTCAGCAGAAAATCTCATTGTTATTTGCGATGATATTGATATTCCCTTCGGAACTATTAGGATAAAAAAGAAAGGCTCCGCAGGAACTCACAATGGGTTAAAATCCATTATATATCTTATTCAATCTCAAGATTTTGCAAGAATAAAGGTATCTGTCGGTCAAAATGACAACAATTACGATTTGAAGGATTTTGTGTTGTCACAATTTAGCAAGAAGGAATTTGAAGTTTTAAAAAAAGAAATCGACATGTCAAGTGAAGCTTGTATCAAAATAGTTGAAGAAAATGTCGATTATGCGATGAACAACTTCAATGGGAAAAGCTTGATATGAACTTTCTAACTAAAATTTACGAAGATAACACAGAATTTCAGGGATATTTAAATTCTTTATCATCAGATAATTCGTCTATTTACATTCACGGTGTCATTAAGGAAGCTTTTGCAAGTTTCGTGTATGCAACATCCAAAAACATAGACAAACCTCTTGTCGTAGTTGTAGAAGACAATATGAGAGCAAGAAATTTGACAGAATATCTGAATGATATAGAAGATAATATTTGCGAATTTTTTCCAAGCAGAGAACTTAACTTGTACAACGCAAGATCACTGGACGATAATGCAGAAGATCAAAGAGTAAATGTGTTGTTCAAATTATTAAACAACGAAAAATTCATCATAGTTACTACATTTGATGCTTTAACGAAGAAAATCACAAAAAAATCCGTTGCAAAAAAATACGCATTTACAATCAAAGATACTGATTTGATAAATTTGGAAGAACTTCAAGAAAAGTTGAGGGTGTTGAAGTACGAAAGAGTAGACACCATAGAATCCAAGGGACAATTTGCCATAAGAGGTGGAATTGTAGATATTTTTCCAGTACACAGCAGATTTCCTGTGAGAATTGAATTGTTCGATGACGAGATAGATTCTATGAGGTTTTTTGAAGTATCAACTCAAAGGTCAATTGAAGATTGCAAGTTCGTCGACATCATTAGTTGCAGCGAATTAATTATTGAAGAATCAAAGAAAGAATCCATTATCAATTCCATTCAAAAAAACTTAGATAAAAGAGTTAATCATCCGATTTTTGGAGAAAATATAGACAATGTCAAGGACAAATTCGAAAAGTTGATGGAATACATCAGGAGTGATTTGGAATACGAAATAGACTTGGTATCATGTTTTCTTACAAAAAAAGATTATGATACTGTGTTTGATTATTTTTTAGATGACAGCATAATGCTGATTGAAGATTTGTCCAGATGTTATGATATTTACAAGGAAAAAGAAAAGAGATTTTTGGAAGATTTCGTGTATTTAGTTGAAAAAGGAGAAGTTTTATCCAAGCACGAACAATCACTTATTCCAATTTCCGATATTTTAAAATTGATAAAATCAAAAAAATCTGTCAACATTACAAGTTTGGTCAAAAGAACTAGACTTATCGAATCAAATGCAATGTATCAGCTTAAGACATTGGAAGCGCCAAACTTTAACAAGAATATCGATAGCTTGGTTGAAAATATCAAATCCAACAGTTTAAGGGGATTCAAGCAAATCGTGTTTGCGGCAAATGTCGAACGAAAAAATATGCTCAAGGATTTGTTCTTAACTAATGGAATTCCAACTCTTGAAGCTGAAGATTATAATGCAAATATCAAATCGTCGCAGGTTTTGATTACTCAGAAGAATTTGCCAAATGGTTTTGAAATAAAAGATCCTAAGTATTTGATAATTACTTATAAGGAAATTTTCGGACGCGAAAAACAAATTCGAAAACGTAAGAAGAAAAAAAGTACTGGTCAAGATATTGTCAATTATTCTGATTTGAATATCGATGATTACGTGGTACACGAAAATCACGGGATTGGTCAGTACAAAGGAATTGAAAAAATCGATGTAAATGGAATACAAAAAGATTACATTGTAATTCAATATAAAGCAAATGACAGGCTGATGATTCCAACGGATCAGATGAATTTGGTCCCAAAATACATCGGCGGTGGCAACATCAAAAAGCCTTCATTAAATAAATTAAGTGGAAATGATTGGGCAAAGGCAAAGCAAAAAGCTAAGAAATCAGTCGATGAAATGGCAGATGATTTGGTTGAATTATATTCAAAAAGAGCCAAGTTAAAAGGATATCAGTTTTCTCAAGATACTGAATGGCAAAGAGAGTTTGAAGATTCATTCCCTTATGAAGAAACAGATTCTCAAGTAAGATCCATTGAAGAAATTAAAACCGATATGGAATCTGACAGACCAATGGATAGGTTATTGTGTGGGGATGTTGGCTATGGAAAAACAGAAGTTGCAATCAGAGCTTGTTTCAAGGCGATTATGGACGGAAAACAAGTAGCATTTTTGGTTCCGACGACTATTTTGGCACAGCAACATTTTAATACAATCAAAGAAAGATTCAGAGATTATCCGATTAGAGTTGAAATGATGAGTAGATTCGTCTCTCCAGCACGTCAAAAACAAATAATGAAGGATGTGCAAAGAGGCCTTGTAGATTTATTGGTGGGGACTCATAGAATTTTGTCGAAGAATTTGAAATTCAAAGATTTGGGATTATTAGTAATTGATGAAGAGCAAAGATTTGGTGTGAGACACAAAGAAAAATTAAAATCTATGAGAGAAAACGTAGATGTGCTTACACTGTCAGCAACTCCAATTCCTAGAACTTTACAGATGGGTTTGACGGGAATTAGGGATATGAGTTTATTGGAAGAACCACCAGAAGACAGAACTCCGATATCAACTTATGTTACAGAGTACAATCCTAGTTTGATAAGAGATGCAATAATCAGAGAACTTGACCGCGGTGGACAGATATATTTTGTGTATAATAGAATAGAAGATATTGATCAGATGGAATTTAAATTGAAAGAATTGGTTCCTGAATTAAACATAGCGATAGCTCATGGTAGAATGAATGAAAAAGAGCTAGAAAATGTAATGCTCGACTTCCAGGATGGAATTTATGATTTACTATTGTGCACAACTATTATAGAAACAGGACTTGATATACAAAATGTCAACACAATGATAATTTATAATGCAGATAAGATGGGCTTGTCGCAATTGTATCAATTAAAGGGACGTATTGGACGATCTGATAGAACTTCGTTTGCTTATTTCACATATGAAGGGCAAAAATCATTGACCGAAATTTCCGAAAAACGACTTATGGCAATAAAAGACTTTACAGAATTTGGATCTGGTTTTAAAATCGCAATGAGGGATTTGGAACTCAGAGGAGCTGGAAATCTTTTGGGAAAAAGCCAACACGGTCACATCGCAAAAATCGGTTATGATTTGTATGTGAAGCTTTTGGAACAAGCTGTCAGAGAAGCCAAGGGAGAGACTATTTCTGAAAATAAGAATACAGTCACAATCGAAATCAAAGTCAACGGATACATTCCTGAAGATTACATTTCTGAGAATGAAACAAAGATTGATATCTACAAAAAAATCGCATCTATACAAGATGAAGATGATTATTCTGAAATAATTGATGAATTAATCGACAGGTTTGGAGATGTTCCTAAGCCTATCGTTAATATAATGGATGTATCTATAATTAAGGCGTTTTGTGCTAGATTATCCATTGAAAGTATAAAAGAAATAAAGGGAGAACTTTTCTTGCAATTTTCTTCTCCTGACAAAATTTCATTAGAAAAATTAAAATACTTGACAGAAAATTACAAGAAAGAAATGAGATTTGATTTGTCAGAAAAACCTAAAATCATTTTGGGATTTGAAGACAAAAATTTAAGAGATCCTATCGAAGTATTATCGATACTTTTGAAGGATAATGAGAAATAATTGGAGGAAAAATGAAGAAATTTTTAGCAATTGTATTAGCTGTGATGATGGTAATGGTAACAGGATGTTCTAAAAAACCAGACGGAGCAGTGGCAAAGATTGGCAAAGAATACATCTACCAAAAAGATGTGGACAAGGTAATGGAAGATTACAAACAATATTATGGACAAGATATTTTCAACCCTAACACTGAACAAGGTAAGGAAGCTTTGAAGCAAATCCAACCTAAAATCATTGATATGCTAATTAACGAAAAAATCGCAAACAAATTAATGAAGGATAAAAAAATTGAAGTGTCTGATAAGGAAATTCAAGCTGAAGTTGACAAGCTTCAAAAACAATTGGGTGGAGCAGACAAATTCAAAGAACAACTTAAAAAAGAAAATATGACAGAGCAAGCTTTGAAAGAACAAATCAAAAAACAATTGAAAAACAAAAAACTTTCTCAACAATTTGAAAAAGACTTCAAACCATCTGACAAAGAAATCAAAGACGAATTTGACAAAAATTTAGACACTTATACTCAATATAATGCAGATCATATTCTTTTCTCAGGTAAGGATGACAAGGGTAAAAACTTGGACGACGCTAAGCTTAAAGCAAAATCAGAATTAGCAAACAAAACTTACGAAGAAGTAAAAGATGGTAAGAACTTCAATGAAGTTGCCAAAGCAAAATCAGAAGATCCATCAGCTAAGCAAAATTCTGGTAAATTAGGTGATTTCTTATCATCTACAATGGTAAAAGAATTTTCTGATGCATTGAAGAAAATGAAACCAGGTGAAGTTTCAAAACCTGTTAAGACAGAATTTGGATATCACATCATCAAACTTAACAGTAAAGTTACTGAATTAGATAAGATGACTGATGCAAATAAACAAAATGTTAAGACAGCAATTTCCAACAAAATTATCCAAGAAAAAGTTCAAAAAGAATTTGAAAAACAAAAAAAGGATATGGGCGTAAAAATTTACTAATTTTTAATAAAAAAACGCTGTTTTTTCAGTCAAAACACTTGAAATAAAAAAAATATTACTGTATACTGTATTTAAAATAGGTTTTAACTATTTTGAAAATTTAAGGAGGAAAAGATGAATAAATCTGAATTATTAACTAGCATAGCTAAAAAAAGTGAGCTATCAAAAGTTGAAAGCGAAAGAGCTTTAAACGCATTCATTAAAACTGTTGAAGAAACATTAGCAAAAGGTGAAAAAGTACAATTAGTAGGATTTGGTACATTTGAATCAAGAGAAAGAAAAGCTCGTGAAGGAAGAAACCCAAGAAATCCTGAAGAAAAAATTCAAATTCCTGCATCAAATGCGCCTGTATTTAAAGCTGGTAAATCTTTAAAAGAAGCAGTTAACAAGAAAAAGAGTAAATAGTTTATAAATCAGGCCTATGGCCTGATTTTTTATTATTAAACTTTTAATTATCAAAGAAAGATTGATTATGATTTACGATTTTTATATTAACAAAGACATAAAGGATAGATTTAGAATTTTATCGGATGATAAGCTTATTTATTCTGGATACAAGGAAGGAAATAGTACCTCGTTTTTTGATGCATTCATTGGATCAAGCTTTGACAAGGGGTCAAACTTTGTGTTTTACGATCAAAACGAAGATGTCGTGATGAAGGTTGAGCGTATTTTTTATGATAATAACAAAAAATACGTAATAAATTCCAAGGATGTCAATTTTACATTAGAGTCTGACATGTCTAACACTATTAAATACGACAACGACAAAGTAATTGATATTTCTGATTTTAAACATATCAATGTACTAGATTTTGGCAATATAGAATTAAACAAGAAAGGTTTCAGCATCTACGAAAAGTTTACATTGGATGTAAAGGATGAAAACTACACATTCGTTGTCATTGCTGTGGCTTTGTTTATATGGGATGTATATATTAAAGAAAGATTAGGATTTATAAAATAATGAGTAAAACGGATTTTTTTGTAAAAAATTTTGGTAATAGACATGAAGCTAAGAAGAAAATCATTTCTATTTTCTTGGCTAACCTATTGGCTGCCGTTGCAATTAACTTTTTCTTCAGTCAAAAGAACTTTCTAAGTGGTGGCTCTACTGGTATTGGATTGTTGGTTCAATATATGACTGGAATTCCTACAGGAGTTACAGTGTTCTTGCTTAATATTCCAATTATGATTATTGGATACAAGTATTTAACTAGACAATTTGTAAATTACGCAGCGATTTCTACCATTGTGTTGTCAGTGTATTTGACATTGTTTCACTATCTTCCAAATCCATTTATCTTAAAAGATGATATGCTTGTAGCTGTGGTTGGTGGAGCGATAAATGGTACGTCGATGGGTACGCTTTTTAGATTTGGTACATGCAGTGGTGGTTTGGATATCATAGCTGCTATTATGAAAAACGAAAAAGATATTTCAATAGGAAATGTACTCATGGCTTGTAATGCAGTAATCATAGCTATAGGTAGTGCGTTGTATGGTATTGATAAGGGATTTTATACTATTATTTCGATGTTTGTAGCTTACAGAGTTTTGGATAAAATCGAATTGGGAATAGGTGAAACTAAACAAGTTTTCGTTATTACTTCCAAAAACGAGGAAGTTGCAAATATTATTATGCAAGATATGAACCGTGGTGTTACTTTCCTACACGGAGAAGGTGCTTATTTGAATAACGACCAAGATATAATATTCTGCGTTTTAAAGAGAGCACAAGTTGCTTATTTGAAGAAGAAATTGAAAAAGATTGACCCTCGTGCATTTATTACGGTAAATGACGCATACGAAGTATTGGGTAAAGGATTTGAAAGAGAAGAATATTAAGGAGTGGTATTATCAAAAACTTATTAATAGCACAATCAGGTGGACCGACATGTGCCATCAATGCAACATTGGCTGGTTGTTATAAAAAAGCAATTGAGCTAGGATTTGACAATGTGTACGGAGCTTTATACGGTGTTCAAGGATTGTTAGATTCCAAAATCATAGACATGAAAGCACAAATCAAAACAGATGAAGATTTGAACAGATTAAAAATCACTCCAGCAAGTGCATTGGGATCTTGCAGATACAAAGTAGATAGCGAAGAAAAACTTGCAAAAATCGTGGAAATTTTGAAATCATTTAACATCAATTATTTTATCTACATTGGTGGCAATGATTCAATGGATACAGTGTATCAATTATCCAGATACATCGAAAAAATTGGAGAAGACATTCATGTAATGGGCTCTCCGAAAACAATCGACAATGATTTGTTTGGAACAGATCATACTCCGGGGTTTGGTTCTGCAGCGAAGTTTGTAGCAAATTCTGTCTATGAAATAGCTAAAGATGTCGAAATCTACGATTACAGAACTATAACTATCGTTGAAATTATGGGACGATACGCCGGCTGGCTTACAGCAGCAGGTGCAATTTCTAAGAAACTTTGCAATCTTGGAGCAGATCTTGTGTATATAAGTGAAGACACATTTGAATTTGATAACCTAGTCAAAGAAATCAATGAGAACTTCAAAAGAACGGATAACATTTTGATTTTGGTAAGTGAAGGTATTAAAGATTCTTCCAATAACTTCATATCCATAACATCTGGCAAGAAAGACAAGTTCGGCCATGCACAATTGCAAGGACCATCTCACATAATCAGAGATAAATTAAAAGAAATTTACGATATGCCAATTAGAAGTATTGAACTGAACATACTTCAACGATGTGATATGTCATTCGCATCCAAGACAGACATTGAAGAATCATTTGAAGTTGGAGAATTTTCTGTAGAATGTGTAGAAAATCATTCAGGTAAAATGGTTGGAATCAAAAGAATTTCCAACAAACCTTACAAGACAGAATTCGAACTTGTCGATATAGAAAAAGTTGCCAACAAAACCAAAATGATAATTCCAAAATACACAGACAGCCATTTTCAAATCGACGACGAATTTATGGACTACATTCTTCCTTTAATCGAAGGAGAAATCGACGTAGAATACAAAAATGGAATAGCACAATACTTTGCATTCGACAAAGAAGATATTGTGAAATTGTAAAATCAAGAGCAGAGTTGGTAATAATTCTGCTCTTTTTTTAAAAAATTGTAAAAAACACTTTACAAAGTTTTCTTATTGTGCTATCATAGAAAGGTAGTCGTGGTTCATTAGCTCAGATGGTAGAGCACCTGACTTTTAATCAGGGTGTCCCGGGTTCGAGTCCCGGATGAGCCACCAATAGCCGAGCTTTTGTAGCTCGGTTTTTTTAATTTGAGGTGAAAAATGTATTTAATTATATCCGCATTGATATTATCATTTTTATTAATATCAATATCGTACAAAATCAACATAGTACAATACGAAATAAAATCTAAAAAAATTAACCGTGATATGGACATATTATTCTTATCGGATCTTCATTCGTGCGATTATGGAATAAATCAAAAGAAATTAATGGATAAAATAAAATCCGTCGATTGTGATGTCATTTTGTTGGGTGGAGACATTGTAGATGACAAATTAAAACCCAAAAAAGCATTTGAATTGCTGGAACAATTGCAACAACTAGGCAAAAAGATATACTATGTTCATGGAAATCACGAAAAAAGAATAGAAAACCTGGTAGAAATAGATGAGACAATCAAAAATTATAATGTGCAAATTCTCAATAATGAAGAAGTGTTCTTATCAAACAACATTAAACTTATCGGAGTGGACGATTCATCTGGAGAAATATTGGAAAACTATGAAAACAAATTAGATAATTTAGATGAAAAATTAAATTCAGAAAATTTTAATATATGTTTGATTCACAAACCAGATTATTATTTCAAGAAAAATCTGAAAAATTTTGATTTGATGATATCGGGTCACACTCACGGTGGACAATGGAGACTTCCTTTTATATTAAATGGAGTTATATCTCCGGGACAAGGTTTGTTTCCAAAATACGCAGGAGGAATGTACAACGACGATTATACACTTATAGTGTCACGTGGACTTGCCAAGGAAAAGACGGTCGTTCCAAGGATATTTAATCGACCAGAAATTAATTTAATAAAATTAACAAAAATCAACAATAGTTAAGAAAAGTATACAATGCTTGGGAAGCTATTGTTTTTTTTTTTAGTGTACTAAAATATAATTAAAGGTAAATAAAATATTACTTGACAACGAAAGGAGACAATATGAAATACTCAATGAAAAAGCTAATTGCAACAATCGCAGTAGTATTTGTTGTAATAGCTGGACTTAATGCTAGTCTTGTAAATAAATCAGAAACGATTTCGAGTTCAGGAATAGAAGTCGATGACGATTTTAAGTACATTTCGCTATCACATGAAAATGTAGGCGGAGAAATAGAGTATGAAAAATCTGGCTACAAGGGAGTACTGAAAAAATCAATACGTCCAGACTATGAAGAAGAGGGTAGATTGCATTACAGATACTCTGGGAATTTAAAGAAACAATAAGGAGACAAAAATGTTTACTTACAAACTAAAAAAATTATACAGATACAAGATGATTCCATTTTTGATTCTATTTTCTATAATTATGGGTGTGGTTTCTTTTTTTCTACATTTTAAGACAACCAACCATGCATTTGATTTTCTTACTTCAAGTCATATGTCCATTTCTAATGGCATTAGTTGGGATGAGGTCGTCATAAAAAAAACTAATTGGAAGAAAATAACACCGGAAGAACCAGATAAGGAGAGCTACGAAAACCACAAGCAATACCTGATTGAAGGGAAAAATATACTACAAAACTTGATGAAAGCTCATGGTATTGACGAAAACTACAAGTATAACAAGTCTAGTTATAATGAAAAGGATATCATAAAGTACACTAATGAATTGGATGCTCTGAATAATAAGTACAATACAGACGAGAACATAGATAATCCTAAGGAGCTCAGGAGAGCTGTACTGAATGGAGAAGGCTACATGAATTTCTTGAAAGAGAGAAACTCAGTTGAAGATAGATTGATTGACGAGAATGACAATCACAGTTTCAGCAAAGTGATATTTGATGAAGCTGGTGTGATTTTTGGAGCTGTGCCAATAATTCTACTAGGTTTTGTGATGATTTTCACAATGAGAGAAGATGATATAACCAGCGTAACATCGAATTCCAAAACAAAGGATGTGGCAAATAATTTTGGTATTATTATGTGTATGATATTGATGTATATTTTCATTTCCTTACTTACATTATTAGTGGCATCCTTACTAACTGGAAATGGCGTTGGCGATTTAACATATCACTACGATTCAACATTTGTTATTAGGACTGTTCAGGACAGGGGTGATTCGATACACGAATACTCATACGTTATGAGAACGCCTTTGTCCACATTTTTAAAGAGTGTATTTCCTTTTGCGTTAATAACTATGTCGTTTGGATTTGCGTTTTCTTTTGTTGATAAACTTATACAAAACACCAAAGTAAAATATTTTACTTTGGTTTTAATAATGAGTATGCTATTGGTTGATTTTAATTTCTTCAATCATGCATACAATCCTCTAAGCTTGTTTAAGTCGTTTTCGTTAAAACCTGTGATGTCTACAGTGGTTATGCTTTTGATAACAGCTATAGGCACGATTTTTTTGAACAGAAGAAAAGAATTCACATCACATGATACATACAAAGACCGAAATGTATTCAACTTAAAAGGTTCCATGAAAAACTGTGTAGTATCATTTAATGGGTTTTTGATATTATTTGTCGTGTGTGCTATTTTGGTTGGAAATATCTGTTTACAAAACAATTGGCACAATTTTAATTCAACTCAAATTAAAAACTATAACGATCTTAATTCTAACTTAGAATATTTGGTTTATAGGGATATTGATGAGATTAAGGCAAAATACGGCAATAGCAAAAGGGCAAAGGAAATGATAGATTCTCATTCAGGTGCTTTGGGATTTTACGAAAATGAGAACAAATACTTCGAAGCTTACGAAAATAGATACAAGACTCCCCAAAAGTTCAATAATGTGAATAAGGAAAGGGTAACTGAATTTAATGGTTTTGATTTTCAAGGAACAGGTAGTGAAACAACAGGAATGGTGGATGTATTCAACGATTTTGCACTTGAAGGAGCATTCTTCAAACAAAAATACATGATAACCAATAACATTAGGCCAACTGACAAATATTATATTCCGGAATTAGGAATTGATTATAATCCTTTTGATGTGGATAGTTTCAATGGAACTTTGCCTAAAATCAATTACTACATTACTCATGGAATATCAGAGAGAACTAATGCTTTTGCGATGTTACACGATTACTTCTATCTTAAATTAAATGTAGTGTTGATTGTGTTTGCACTATTGTTGTTCACATCTACTATTATAAAATCCAATAAGCATCTTGAACTTAAATCGGTACTTCCTGTAAGCAGAACAAAATCGTACAAATCTAAGATTATAGAAAGCGTAATATACGCGATTGGTATAAACATCGTTGCAGCATTGATATTATTCTTAGCTGGTGGTATTATGGGTGGATTTGGAGACAGTGATTTTCCGATTATTAACTATATTGTGGACGGTGGAATTATTTACTCAAATGTTGGTCCATTTCTGGTGTATATACTAGAATCTTTTACAATAACTGTGTTGTTTACGATATTTATCAGTATGTTTGTAAATTCTATGTATACTGCTACTAACAAGCTATTTACGATATTAATATCCATAATTGCGTTTATTGTTCCATTCACTGCATTAAAGTACATGGGAGTAATCGGATCATTTATTCCATTTAACTATGTGGATTCGGGATTTGTATCTACGGGATTTTTGTCGGCGTTGATAAGACATAATTCTTATACTATGGTGATGGCTGTTGTAGTTCTTGTGATTAGCTCAATATTGTTTTATGTATTGGGCAGAGTTTCATTTGGCAGGAGGAAATAATGTTAGAAGTAGTAAATATTGAAAAAAGTTACGGAAAGAAAAAGATACTTCACGATATATCTTTTAGTATTGAAAAAGGACAAATCAAAGCTTTGGTAGGACCGAATGGCTCTGGTAAGACTACTTTGATGAATACTATGACCAATCTTCTCAAAAGAGATGGCGGACAAGTTTTGGTAGACGGCAAAGAGTTTAAGGATGAGAAGATTTTTAATCATATTTCTTTTTTCAAAGATGAGAAAATCTTGGATGAAAACTTGTACGGCATGGATTATTTAAACTATATCAAAAATGTCTATAAAAGAACCAAGGATGATGTGGATAGGGTTATCAAAGAAATAGGAATTGAAAGTTTTGTAAAAAGCAAGACTGGTTCGTATTCATTAGGTATGAAAAAGAAGTTGATGCTTGCGATGGATTTCTTGCCACAAAGAGATATTATATTGCTTGATGAACCACTTTCTGGTCTTGATCCAACTAGTGTTATAAAGATGATGGCTCTTATAAAGAAGAAAGCAAAAGATGGACAGGGAATTTTAATATCCAGTCACTCTTTAAATGATATCGATGAAATCACCAATAATATTTTGTTTTTAAAAGACGGGAAAATTTTGGAAGAAGTTTTGGAAAATGAAAAATTTATTGAGATTATTTCAAGCGATAACGAAAAATTATCATCAGTTTTGAAATCCAAGGGTTTTAATATGGATAAAAATATGATAAGCTTAAACAACAATAGTATTAATGATATTTTGTCTATTATTATAGAAAATAATATTGAGATTTTGGATATCAAAAGACGTTCGAAAACTTCTCAAGAACGATACAAAGAAATTTTCGGAATTTAAAATAAAAATATGCAAAAAACTAAGAATTTGTTTGACATATCATAATGTTAATGATAGAATATACAAGGATAAATAAGAATATCTTGTATATTCTTTTTTTATGCATAAAATAATTTCAGGAGGTGGAAAATTTGCCAACAATTAATCAATTAGTAAGACAAGGAAGAAAATCTAAAACTTACAAGTCTGATTCACCAGCTTTGAGTCGTAACTTCAACAGCATCAAAAAAAGCTATACAGAAGCTAACTCACCTCAAAAAAGAGGCGTATGTACTTCAGTAAGAACTATGACTCCTAAAAAGCCTAACTCAGCACTTCGTAAGGTAGCCAGAGTTCGTTTAACTAATGGTATGGAAGTTTTATCTTACATTCCAGGTATCGGACACAACCTACAAGAACACAGTGTTGTATTAATCAGAGGTGGTAGAGTAAAGGACTTACCAGGGGTAAGATACCACATTGTCAGAGGTGCTTTGGATACTGCAGCTGTTCAAAACAGAATGCAAGGTCGTTCAAAGTACGGTGCTAAGAAACCAAAGAAATAAAACAAAAACAAAAGGTATTAGTGTGAATAAAAGATTTTAATATACATTTATAGCACAGCGATGTAATTCGAGTACCTGAGAAATACTAAATAGTAAGGAGGGAAGCGAAGTGCCAAGAAAAGGACATGTTCAAAAAAGAGAGGTAATGCCAGATCCAGTTTACGATGATAAGACAGTTACTAAGCTTATCAACAACATTATGTTAGACGGAAAAAAAGGTACTGCCCAAAAAATTGTTTATGGTGCTTTTGATATTATCAAAGAAACTACAGGAGAAGACGCTCTTGAAGTATTCTACAAAGCAATGAACAATATAATGCCTATCTTAGAAGTTAAGACTAGAAGAATAGGTGGAGCTAACTACCAAGTTCCTATCGAAGTTAGACCAGAAAGAAGACAAACTTTAGGTTTGAGATGGTTAACAACTTATACAAGAGCTCGTGGTGAAAAAACTATGGTTGAAAAGTTAGCTAAAGAAATCATGGATGCAGCTAATAACACTGGTGCATCAGTTAAGAAGAGAGAAGACGTACACAAGATGGCTGAAGCTAATAAGGCTTTTGCACATTATAGATACTAATCTATCGGAAAGTAAGTAAGGAGAAAAAATGGCTAGACAAGTTTCATTAAAAGATACAAGAAACATTGGTATAATGGCCCATATTGATGCCGGTAAAACTACAGTTACTGAACGTATTTTATACTATTCAGGTAAAATCCATAAAATTGGGGACACTCACGACGGTGCCGCTCAAATGGACTGGATGGTTCAAGAACAAGAAAGAGGTATTACAATTACTTCTGCAGCAACAACTTGTTTCTGGAAAGGTAACAGAATCAATATCATTGATACACCGGGTCACGTTGACTTCACAGTTGAAGTAGAAAGATCTCTTAGAGTTCTTGACGGTTCAGTTGCTTTATTCGATGCGAAAAGCGGTGTAGAACCACAATCAGAAACTGTTTGGAGACAAGCTGATAAATATGGCGTACCAAGAATTTGCTTCATCAACAAAATGGATGCAACAGGCGCTGACTATTTCATGTCTGTTGATACTATTAGAGAAAGATTGAGAGCAAATGCTGTACCTATCGAAATTCCTATCGGAGCTGAAGATAAATTCGAAGGTGTAGTTGATCTTATTACAATGAAAGCTAATATCTACAAAAACGAACTAGGAACAGAATTCACTGTTGAAGATATTCCAAGTGACTTAGTAGAAGTAGCTGAAAAATATAGAGCAGAATTATTAGAAAACATAGCAGAACACGATGAAGAGTTAATGGAAAAATACCTTGAAGGTGAAGAATTAACTGAAGAAGAAATCAAAAGAGCTATCAGAACTGCAACAATTGCTAACGCAATGAACCCAGTACTTTGTGGTTCTGCATATAAGAACAAAGGTGTTCAACCATTATTGGACGCAATAGTTGATTATATGCCAGCACCAACTGATGTACCAGATATCGAAGGTGTGGATCCTCAAACTGATGAGCCAACTACAAGAAAATCATCAGATGAAGAACCATTCGCAGCATTAGCATTCAAAATCGCAACAGACCCATACGTTGGTAAACTTGCATTCACAAGAATTTACTCAGGAACTGTTGAATCAGGAAGCTATGTTTACAACTCAACAAAAGGTAAGAGAGAAAGAATTGGTCGTATCTTACTGATGCACGCTAACAAGCGTGAAGAAATTGATAAAGCATACGCTGGAGACATCGTAGCTATTATTGGATTAAAAGATACAACAACAGGGGACACTTTATGTGATATGGATAGCGAAGTTATCCTTGAAAATATGGAATTCCCAGATCCAGTAATTTCTGTAGCAATTGAACCTAAAACAAAAGCAAGTCAAGAAAAAATGGGTATTGCTCTTGCAAAACTTGCAGAAGAAGACCCAACATTTAGAACATATACGGACGAAGAAACTGGCGATACTATAATCTCTGGTATGGGTGAACTTCACCTTGAAATTACCGTTGATAGACTTTTACGTGAATTCAAAGTAGAAGCTAATATTGGTAACCCACAAGTTGCTTACAGAGAATCAATCACTCAAGCAGCTGAAGCTCAAGGAAAATATGTTAAACAATCAGGTGGTCGTGGACAATACGGTGATTGTACTCTTAGAGTTGAACCGATTGACAACCCTGAAGAAGCAAATGGTATCGAATTTGTTAACGCAATTGTCGGTGGTGCTATTCCAAAAGAATACATTCCATCAGTTCAAGCAGGTGCTGAAGAAGCAGCCCAAACTGGTATCTTAGGTGGATATCCAATGCTTGACATGAAGATTACTCTTTTAGATGGTTCTTACCACGATGTCGACTCATCAGAAATGGCATACAAAATTGCCGGTTCTATGGGCTTCAGAGCAGCAGTTGCTAAAGCAAAACCAATCTTATTAGAACCAGCTATGAAAGTTGAAATCACAACTCCAGATGAATATTTGGGAGATGTAATGGGAGACGTTTCATCAAGAAGAGGTAAGATTGACGGTATGAATCCTAAAAATGGTGTACACGTATTAGATGCGTTTATTCCATTGGCAGAAATGTTTGGATATGCAACAGACTTAAGATCAAAAACTCAAGGTCGTGCAACATATTCAATGCAATTCGATCATTATGAACAAGTTCCTAACTCAATATCAGAAGAAGTTATAGGAAAAAAGAATAATAAATAGGAGGCTTATATAAATGAGTAAAGCTAAATTTGAAAGAACAAAACCACATGTTAACATTGGTACAATAGGTCACGTTGACCACGGTAAAACAACATTAACAGCAGCAATCACACTTGTATTAAACAAGAGAATGGGATCAGGAGAATTCATAGACTACGCTAACATCGACAAAGCACCAGAAGAAAGAGAAAGAGGAATCACAATCAACACTTCTCACGTAGAATATGAAACAGAAAAAAGACACTACGCACACGTAGACTGTCCAGGTCACGCTGACTACGTTAAAAACATGATCACAGGAGCAGCACAAATGGACGGAGCAATCCTAGTAGTAAGTGCAGCAGACGGTCCAATGCCACAAACAAGAGAACACATCTTGTTAGCAAGACAAGTAGGCGTACCAAAAATCGCAGTATTCTTAAACAAAGAAGACCAAGTTGACGATCCAGAACTAATCGAATTAGTTGAAATGGAAGTACGTGAATTATTAAACGAATACGAATACGAAGGAGACGACACACCAATCGTAGTAGGATCAGCATTAAAAGCATTAGAAGATCCAGACG
>NZ_JBRFJF010000005.1:0-131766 GCF_052932265.1 Finegoldia sp. P2-F-LR
AAAAGCAAGAGGGATACACCTGTACCCATGCCGAACACAGAAGTTAAGCCTCTTAACGCCGATGGTACTACGATGGAAACGTCGTGGGAGAGTAGGTAGTCGCCAAACAATTAAGGTCTAACGTGATATAATCCGTTAGATCTTTTTTTGTGCAATATAAACGCATTAAATTATTTTAGCAAACATCTCGCACGAATATCTATGGAAAAATTTAATGATTTCAATCGCTCAGCCTCACTTCAGAAATCTTCTCTTAGAAAAAGAAATGAAGATTTCATCGTTCGAAGCGTCGCTCATGAAAAACATTAAATTTTATATGATGATATTCGTAAGCTTCGATTGTTTGCTTAAAGATTTCGCTAGGTTGTGGATTGTAGGACAACGAGAAAAAATGAATTAAAGAGTTCGTTAGACAGGCGGAGTATGATGCACATAGGTCAAGATAGTAGCAAACATCTTGCACGAATATCTAGACTACGAAAATAAATAAATTCTAAGCTTGTGAACCTAAAATTGTGAACTCGTGCTACGCACTCAAACAGCACAATTTTTTAACGGTTCCCTTTGCTTGAATTTATGATTATTTTCTCCGTATGATATTCTTAGCTTCGATCGTTTGCTTAAAGGTTTAGCGAATTTTGAGGATTGCATGACAAGAATAGAAAATGGTGCAGTGGATTTGCTGGACAACAGTTTCAGGATACACATAAGTTAAGGACATAGCAAACATCTTGCACGAATATCTAGACTACGAAAATAAATAAATTCTAAGCTTGTGAACCTAAAATTGTGAACTCGTGCTACGCACTCAAACAGCACAATTTTTTAACGCTTCACTTCGCTTGAATTTATAATTATTTTCTCCGTATGATATTCTTAGCTTCGAATGTTTGCTTTAAGGTTTCGCGAATTTTGAGTATTGCATGACAAGGATAGAAAATAGTGCAGTGGATTCGCTGGACAACAGCTGAAAGATACACATAGGTTGAGACCATAGCAAACATCTTCCACGAATATCTTGTGAAAAATTTAATGTTCTCAATCGCCCAGCCTCACAGCGAAAATCTTATATTATGAAAATGAATTGAGGTGTAAATAATAACGTAAGTTTGATATAATAATATAGTAAATCAATAGTAATTTGAATATCTAATAGGTCAAAAGTAAAGAAAGGAAATGATTATGAAGAGTAATAAATCAAAATCTATTTTAGTTATTGCATTTATTACGGTAGCTGTTTTGATTATGTTTTTTATAAAGAATAAACCAGTTATGCCAATTAATAAAGATAATAGTTCTAAGCAAACTGAGACTGATGGAAATGTTAAAGAAGATAGTAGTTCTAGTAGTGAGAATAAAAGTTCATCAGATTTGAATAATTTCAAGGAAGCTTACAAGGAAGTAGACAAGGAAGATGTTTTATTTGCTGGAAAGGATGCTGGGTTTGAGAAGTTTTTTTCATATGATAAGCCTGTTTTTATAAACTTTACGTGGATTGAATGTGCTCCTTGTAAGGAAATGGCTCCATATATAGACAATACTTTCAATAAGTTCAAGGGGAAAGCCGTTGTTAAGGATGTTGAAGTTAATGTGAACAATGATTTTGCATCACAAGCTGGTATTAGAGTTACTCCTACACAAATTTTTATTCCTTTAAAAGAAAATTTTAAATTTTCTGGTAAGGCTCAAAGCGTGATGGATGAGTATTTTCAAGAGGTTACTGTTAATGGTAAAAAGGGATATATTCACGAAGGTTTGTTAAAAGAAAACGAATTAGAAATATTGATTTCGGATATGATAAATGGATAGTTTATTAGAATTTTTGTCAAAATTAGTCAAGGATTATGTTTATTTGGCTCCTATTATTTCTTTGGTTGCGGGGATTTTGACTAGTTTTCTTCCCTGTTCATTGCCGATGATTCCAATTATAATTGGGTATTTGTCGGGGAATAATTACGATAAGAAAAAATCGTTCAAGGTGGCTTTAGTTTTTAGTTTAGGTAGTATTTTAGTTTTTACAATTTTTGGATTGACGGCTGCCTTAGTAGGAAAAATTTTAAATCAATTTAGTAGAGTTTTTTATATTGTTATTGGAATACTTTTAATTCTTATGGCGTTTCAAAATTGGCATGTTATTAAGATTATTAGCTTAAATAAGTCTAGCAAAATTACAAAAACTGGACTTTTGGGAGCTTTTCTAGCTGGCGTTATTCAAGCGGTGTTTGCATCTCCATGTTCAACACCTGTTTTAGTTTCATTGATGGCTATAGCGGCTAATACTAGAAATATTTTATTTTCTATTATTTTGTTCGTATTTTATGGTATTGGGAATTGCTTTTTGGTATTTATGTCTGCTTTGTTGATGGGTAAAGTCGAAGAGATTATTCAAAATGATTCATATACTAAGGTTTCTAAAATAATAGAAATAGTTCTTGGTGCAGTATTGATGTTATTTGGATTATATTTCTTGTACCAAGGTATTTAGGAGGAAATTTATTGGAAAAAGATATATTAGAATCTAAAAAATTACAAGATTTAAAGATTATTGCTAAAGCTGTAGGTGTTGCAGGTATTAGTAAATATAATAAGCAAGATTTGATAAAAGAGATTATTAGTCAGGTTAATATTAATGAGAGAAATAATTCTGAGGATGATTACGAAGATTCTTCTTCTAATGAAGAAAAAGATTTGAAGGATCCTTTGAAAGTGGAAGGAATCTTGGATTTACACGAAAACGGATATGGATTTTTGAGATCGGAAGGATACGATTCAGGAGATGATGATATTTACGTACCTCCTGTTCAAGTTAGAAGATTTAAACTAAAGACAGGGGATTTTGTAGAGGGATTATCTCGTGAGAAAAAGGATAAAGAAAAATTCAATGCTTTGATTTATGTGAATCGTGTAAATGGAGATACTGTTGAAAATCTTAGAAATAGACCTGATTTTGAGAATTTGACGCCGATTTATCCAAGAGAAAGATTGACTTTAGAAAGAGATTCAAAGAATGTTTCAATGAGAATTATGGATTTGATAAGTCCTGTTGGAAAAGGTCAAAGAGGCTTGATTGTGGCATCACCTAAAACAGGTAAGACAACTTTACTAAAAAATATAGCAAACTCTATAAGAAAAAATTATCCGGAAATTCATGTTATTGTTTTGTTAATTGATGAAAGACCGGAAGAAGTTACAGATATGAAGCGTTCTGTTTTGGGAGCAGATGTTGTAGCATCTACTTTTGATGAAATGCCTCAAAATCATATTAGGGTTGCTGAAATCGTAATAGAGAGGGCCAAGAGGCTTGTAGAACACAAAAAAGATGTCGTAATATTGGTCGATTCAATTACTAGATTATCTCGTGCATATAATGTTACTAGTCCTTATTCAGGTAAGACTTTGTCCGGCGGACTTGATCCTTTAGCATTGAATGGTCCTAAAAGATTTTTTGGTGCGGCAAGAAATATTGAAGAAGGCGGTTCATTGACTATATTGGCGACGGCTTTAATTGAAACAGGATCCAGAATGGATGATGTTATTTTCGAAGAATTCAAGGGAACTGGAAATATGGAAATCAAATTGGATAGGAGCCTGTCGGAACAGAGAGTGTTCCCTGCAATTGATTTGAACAAATCTGGAACTAGGAAAGATGAATTACTTCTTACAAAAGAAGAATTATCAGCAATTAATAAAATAAGGAAACAATTGAATTCACAAGAAAACAAAAATATTGCAGACCAAATTATAAAAATGATTAAAAACACAAAATCAAACCAAGAATTTGTAAAATCAATAAATAATTTGCAAAGTTTGTAAATAAATTTATACTGAAATATTCAAATTTTGTAGACAAGTTCATACTCATGTGTTATAATAGGTAAGTCGAAAATAATTTTGAGAAAAACGAGGTGATAATATGAAAAAAGATTTACATCCAGAATACCACGAAGCTACAGTAACTTGCGCTTCTTGTGGCAATACTTTTAAAGTAGGATCTACTAAAGAAAACATAAACGTCGAAGTTTGTAGTCAATGTCACCCATTTTATACAGGACGTCAAAGATTTGTAGAACATGGTGGTAGAGTAGAAAAATTCAAGAAAAAATACAACATGGATTAGCATTTTTGCCAGTACCTTTTAGGTGCTGGTATTTTTGTGTTAAAAAATAGATAATGAATAATGAAAAGGTAAATTGACATGAAGAAAACGACAATTGGAGGACAAGCTTTAATTGAAGGAATTCTGATGAGAGGCCCTTCAAAGTACTCCATAGCGGTCAGAAAGCCTGATCAAGAAATTGATTTGGTTGTAAAAGACTTAGAAAACAATAAAATAAATTTGATGAAGATTCCTTTTATAAGAGGAGTTGTTAGTTTGTTTGATTCTATGAAGTTGGGAATGGATGCATTAATGTATTCAGCAAGTTTTTACGAAGATGATAGCGAAAACTTCTTCGATAAGCATTTCAAAAACAATGCCAGAAAAGTAGAAAATGTGTTTTCTATAATTGCATCAGTAGCATTGGCATTAGTGTTTTTCTTCTTCATTCCAACTTTTCTTACATCATTTGTTAAGCTAAATCATTCATCTTTCAGTTTCAATTTAATCGAAGGAATGATACGAATTATAATATTTTTCACATATCTTTTTATAGTTTCTCATTCAAAAGATATGAAAAGAGTTTTTGAATATCATGGTGCTGAACACAAGAGTATTTATTGCTATGAACAAGGACTGGATTTGACTGTTGAAAATGTTAGAAAACAAAGTAGACTTCATCCAAGATGTGGCACTAGCTTTTTATTCACAGTTATGATTATTTCTATTTTGGTTTTGGGTTTAGTTGGCTGGCCTAATCCTTTAATGAGAATGTTGTATCGCATTGTATTATTGCCTGTAATTGTGTCTATTTCTTATGAAATTAACAGATTAATTGGCAAATACGATAATACAATAACGGCACTACTTGTTAAACCTGGATTATGGGTTCAAAAGTATTTTACAGTAAGAGAGCCTGACGACAAGATGATAGAAGTTGCTATATTGGCACTTAAAAGTGTTATTCCAGAAAAAGAAGATGAAGATTTATGGTAATCAAGGATATTTACAGTTTATTCGACAAATCTGATTGTCTGATGATTTTGGAAAAATTGTATAACTATAGTTTTTCTGATTCTATTATTCACTCGAATGATGAGATAAATGGGAATGATGAGAAAATAATTTTAGAATACAAAAGACTTTATGATGAGGATATTCCAATTGAATATATACTTGGGTTTAAGTACTTTTACAATAGAAAGTTTTATACAGATCCTGATGTTTTAATTCCAAGATTTGATACTGAAATTTTGGTGGATGAAATAATCAAGACTAATCGTAAGTTTGACAATATACTTGAAATCGGAATTGGATCTGGTATAATATCGATCACTTTGAATTTGGAATTGGATTCAAAAGTTTTGGGAGTGGATATAAACAAAAAGGCTATTGAACTTTCCAAGAAAAATGCAGAAAGCTTAAATGCTACTAATGTTGAGTTTATTTATTCTGATCTGTATGAGAATGTGAATTCTAAGTATGATTTGATAGTTTCCAACCCGCCTTATATAGACAAAAAAGATTTCGATTCACTTGAAACAAAGATTTTAAAAGAACCACGCTCTGCGCTTTTTGGCGGAGATGATGGGCTATATTTTTATAGAAAAATAATAAATAAAGCTGGTGATTATTTGAATGAAGATGGTATGCTTGCTTTTGAAATAGGATATAATCAAAGAGAGAGTATATTTCAAATTTTAGATGAAAACGGATTTGAAAATCACTATTGCATTAAAGACTTTAACGGTTTTGATAGAGTAATAATTGCGAGGAGGTAATTATGTTTGAAAATTTGGATAGTGTTGTAGATAAATTCAAAGACTTAGAAGTAAAAGTCGCAGATCCTGAAGTTATCGCTGACATGGAAAATTGGACGAAATTAATGAAAGAACACGCTGATTTAGAACCAGTTGTTAATAAATATTTGTCATACAAAGATAATTTGAAAAATTTACAAGAAGATAAGGAGCTGTTGGGTACTACTGGAGATAGTGAAATGGAAGAACTATTGAAAGATGAAATCTCAACATTGGAAGAACAAATCGAAAACGATCAAGAAGAATTGAAAATTTTGTTGTTGCCAAAAGATCCTAACGATGAAAAGAACGTATTTATTGAAATAAGAGCAGGTGCTGGCGGAGATGAAGCAGGTTTATTTGCTGGTGAACTTTTGAGAATGTACCAAATGTATTCTGATAAAAAACGTTGGACAACAGAAGTTATGGATATTCAACAACAAGGTGTTGGCGGTGTTAAAGAAGCTGTAATGATGGTTAAAGGAAAAGGAGCTTATTCTAGATTAAAATACGAATCAGGAGTTCACAGAGTTCAAAGAGTTCCTCAAACTGAAAGTTCAGGAAGAATTCACACATCTACGGCAACTGTTGCTGTGTTACCGGAAGCTGAAGATGTTGATATTAAGATCGAACAAAAAGATTTGAGAATTGACGTGTTCAGAGCAAGTGGTAATGGTGGTCAATGTGTAAACACTACTGACTCTGCTGTTAGAATAACGCACATTCCAACAGGCCTTGTAGTGACTTGTCAAGATGAAAAATCTCAAATAAAAAATAAAGATAAAGCTATGAAAGTTTTGAAATCTAGATTATATGATTTGATGGAAGAAGAAAAGAACAAAGATAGAGCAGATGCTCGTAAATCTCAAGTTGGTACAGGGGATCGTTCTGAAAGAATTAGAACTTACAACTTCCCACAAGGAAGAATAACTGATCACAGAATCAACAAAACAATATTCCAATTACAAAATTTCTTAGATGGAGATATTGAAGAAATGATCGATGATTTGACAAGCTACGATCAAGCTGAAAAATTAAAAATGATGAATTAAAAATTAACTCGAGTTTAAAAGCTCGAGTTTTTTATATTATAGCAAGTAATGATATAATTAGATATATATTTAAATTTAGGAGATAAAAATGAATAGTGAATTAATTTATGAATATTTGGATAAAATTGGAAGAGATGGTTACAAGTTGGGACTTGATAGAATGCAAAAAACTTTGAAAATTCTAGGTAATCCCGAAAAAAGTTTTAAAATAATCCACGTTGCAGGAACTAATGGTAAAGGTTCTACATCAACTTTTATATATCAAACACTAAAAGAACATGGTTATAAAACTGGACTTTTTACATCACCTCACATTATTAATTTTTACGATAGAATAAAAATCGACAAAGAAATTTCAGAAGAAGATTTCATGAGAATTTTCGAAATTATCAAGGACACTATTGAAGAAAATGATATAAAGGTGTCCACATTTGAATTTATAACTTTGTGCGCGATTTATTATTTTGCAGAACAAAAATGCGAATATGTGGTTCTTGAAGTTGGAATGGGCGGAAGATTGGATGCTACCAACGCTACAGATGAAACATTGTTGTCTGTAATTACAAAAATTGGATTGGATCACCAAGAATATTTGGGAAATACTTTGGAAGAAATTGCATATGAAAAAGCTTGTATCATGAAACAAAATGGAAGATGTGTGGTTTATAATCAACAAGAAAGTGTATTGGATGTATTCAGAGAAGTTGCAGAAGAAAGAGATAACAAACTATACATTTGTGATTTTGATGAAGCTAAAAATATTGAAATCAACGCTACTCATAATTCTTTTGATTGGAAAAATTTGCATATTGAAACTAGATTGGTTGGAAGATATCAATTATTTAACGCGCAATTAGCATTGAGTGCTATTGATGTATTAAGAAATGAACTCGATTTGTCTGATGAAGATATCATCAATGGTTTCAAAAACGCATATATTCCTGCAAGATTTGATGTGATTAGACATAACCCAACAGTAATATACGATGGCGGACACAATGCCGATGGGGTTAAAGCTTTGAAATCATCAATAGAATCTGTGTTTGGTGATAAGAAAATCGTATTTGTTTACGGTGTATTGAAAGACAAGGACTATAACGATGAAATCAAACTAATCCATGAAAATGCCAAAGCATTTGTGACATTTACGCCAGATTCACCAAGAGCATTAAAAGCAGAAGATTTGAAAAAGCAAATCGAAGCCTACAGCGATAATGTTGTCGCAAAACCAAATGTAAATGACGCCGTGGATTATGCTATTGAACATTTCAAAGACGATGTAATTATAATTTTTGGAACGTTGTACAGTGCGGAGCAAGCTTATGAACATTTATAAAAAAGTTTTTGATGGTAAAAATATCGGAGAAATTTTATACGATGAGCCAATGAAAAATCACACTACTTTCAAAATTGGAGGTAGTTGTGATGTTATGATATTTCCTAAAAATGAAGAACAAATAATAAATGCCATTCAATTAATAAAACAAAATGATTTTGCTTACAGAATTATAGGTAATGGATCGAATCTGTTAGTTAGCGATGAAGGCTTGAGAGAAGTTGTAATTAAATTACACGATAATTTCAACGATATGAAAATTGAAGGTGATATTCTAACTGCAAAATCAGGGGCGTTATTGAGCGCTGTCAGTAAATTAGCTATTAATAACTCTTACGCTGGTTTTGAAGCTGTTAGCGGCATACCTGGAGACATTGGAGGGGCTATTACAATGAATGCAGGTGCATATGGAACAGAAATGAAAGATATTGTTCACAGAGTTAAGGTTATTGATATAGATTTGAATGTAAAATATTTTAACTGTGATGAGATGGATTTTTCCTACAGACATTCAAGAGTTCAAGATGAAAAATTAGTCGTTTTGGAAGTTGAATTATTGCTAAAAAAAGGTGATCAACAAGAAATCCTCAATAATTTTCACGATTACACAGAAAGAAGAACATCCAAGCAACCATTGGAACTTCCTTCATGTGGCTCTGTATTCAAAAGGCCAGAAGGACATTTTGCGGGACAATTGATTGATGAAGCAGGGCTTAGAGGATACAGATACAATGATGCAATGATTAGTGAAAAACACTGTGGATTCATAGTCAATGTTGGAGATGCAAAATGCTCTGACGTTGTAGCGGTTATAGAACATGTGCAAAAAGTCGTGTTTGATAAGTTCAATGTGAAGTTAGAACCAGAAGTGAGAATTATCGGTGGAAGATAAAATAAAATTAACCAGAGAATATCACGTGCATTCAGTTTATAGTCGTAACAATCACGGCAAAAGTACAATCGAAGAAATTGTACAAGAAGCGAGAGCAAAAAAATTAAAGACTATAAGCATAACTGATCACGGTCCTGGACACTTAATGTACGGAATAAAAAGAAAATTAATTCCTGTACAACGTGAAGAAATTGATAGGCTCAAAGAAAAGTACGACGATATTGAAATTCTGATGGGAGTTGAAGCCAACGTAATTGGCTACGACGGAGAGATAGATATTAGAGAAGAAGAGAAAAAGTATTTTGATTTTATAAATCTTGGATTTCATGATGGAGTTAGATTTGTAGACAAAAAATCTTTTTATAATTATCATGTTTTAAAAAGAATGAGCTGGATGGGACAATCGGTCAGGAAAAAAATGATTGATTTGAATACAAATACAATGGTAAAAGCATTGGAGAACAACGATATTTTTATAATAACTCATCCAGGAGATAAAATAGATGTTGATATCGAAAAAATCGCACAAACATGCGAAAAAACAAACACAGTTATGGAGATTAACAACCATCATCCACACTTATCTGTAGAAGAAATCAAAATTTCTTCACATTATAATGTTAAATTTAGTTTAGGGAGTGATGCTCATCACAGAAAAAATATTGCAAATGTGAATGACAGCATCAAAAGAGTAATTGAATCAGGGTTGGATATTAGTAGAATTATAAACATCGATTAGGAGATTTCATGGAAGTTGTAATTATTACAGGAATGAGTGGAGCTGGCAAAAGCGCCAGTAGCGATATTTTTGAAGATTTGGGTTATTATACATTGGATAATATGCCGCCATCTCTTTTATTAAGTTTTATCGATTTGACTACAAAAAGCAAGAAAAAAATCAACAAAATAGCTTGCGTAGTAGATATTAGAGGTGGAGAATTCTTCGCTGATTTGATGAAGTCCATAACACTTTTGAAAAATCAAAGTATTGATGTTAAAATTTTATATTTGGATGCATCAGATGAAATTCTAATCAGAAGATACAAAGAACATAGAAGGCCACATCCCTTGGCAGTCAATGGAAATATTTTAGAAGGTATAGCTAATGAAAGAGAACTTCTAAGTGAAGTCAGAAATTCAGCAGATTCAATCATCAACACTTCTAATTTGACACTGGGAGAATTGAGAAGAAAAATATTATCTGCATTTTCACTTAAAGATGTAGACACAAAACTAGCAATATCTGTAGTATCATTTGGATTTAAGCATGGAATTTTGTTGGATGCAGATTTGATATTTGATGTCAGATTTCTTCCGAATCCCTACTATATAGCAGAATTAAAAAAATCTTCTGGACTAAATACAGATATAAAAGAGTATGTATTTGGATTTGAAGAAGCAAATGAATTCTTGGATAAATTGGTGGATATGATGGAATTTTTGATTCCTAAATATTCAAAAGAAGGAAAAACAAACTTGGTTATAGGAATAGGATGCACCGGCGGAAAGCACAGGTCCGTTGCAATAGCACAAGCTTTGACAACAAGGCTTGAGGGAAATGGAGAAAAAGTTTATGTATCCCACAGAGACCAAAAATTTTGGTAAAAAAATAGTAACTATAGGCGGAGGAACAGGTAATTCTATATTGCTAAGAGGCGTCAAAAATTTCACATCAAACATAACGACTATTGTAACTGTAGCTGATGATGGTGGAGGAAGTGGAGTTCTCAGGGAAGATTTGGGAATGTTACCTCCTGGTGATATTAGAAATTGTCTTGTGGCACTTGCTAATACTGAACCTATAATGGAAAAATTAATAAATTATAGATTTTCAAATGGTCAATTAAAAGGTCAGAGCTTAGGGAATTTATTGATAGCTGCGATGAATGATATATGTGGCGATTTCAACGAGGCAATAAAAGAAATAAGTAACGTACTTGCGATTACAGGAAAAGTACTGCCAATGACTTTGGATAATGTCAAATTATTTGCTGAATTGGAAGATGGATCTACTATTGAAGGTGAATCGAACATCACGTTTTTGAATAGAAAAAACGGAGGTAAAATCAAAAGGGTATACACATCACCTAAATTGCTTTTGCCATTAAAAGAATCCATAGATAGTATAATGGATGCTGATATTGTTATATTAGGACCAGGATCATTATACACATCTATAATTCCTAATCTTCTAGTAACAGACATATCACAAGCACTAAAAGAAACAAAGGCAGAAGTTGTGTACATATTGAATATAATGACACAACCTGGAGAAACTAATGGTTACAGCGTTACAGATCATGTAGTTGCCATTATTGATCACGCAAATTCAAACATTATTGACAAAATCGTCGTTAATTCCAAGGAAGTAGACAAATATGCGAAATACAGATACAAATCAATTGAAAACTCTACGCCGATTTATATTACAGATGAAGATCGCGAAAATATGGAAAAATTAGGCATAGAAATCATAGAAGCTGATATATGTGATATTAGCTATGATTATATTGTGCATGATTCGAATAAATTGATGAAAACTATATTAGAAAGATATTAGTATGAATACGATTATTGAAAAATTAGACGGACAAAACAAAATACATGCACTTGAAAAAGCTGCAGATTTAATAAAAAATGGAAGTGTAGTTGCATTTCCAACAGAAACAGTATACGGATTAGGAGCAAATGGATTAGATGAAGAAGCTTGCAAAAAAATATTCGATGTCAAGAGAAGAAAAAGAGACAATCCACTAATCTTGCACGTAACTAACTATGAAATGGTCAGAAATTTATCGTCAGAAATCACTGAAGATCAAAAAAAATTGATGGATAATTTATGGCCAGGTCCATTGACTATAATTTTCAAAAAAAGTGACAAAGTTAATGACGTTGTAAGTTGTGGAGGAAATACAGTTGCAATTAGAAATCCATCGGATGAAATCGCAAGGTTTTTGATAGATAAATCAAATTGTCCAATAGCAGCTCCATCTGCAAATAAATCGGGAAGGCCATCACCAACTAACGCACAAGATGTGTACAGCGATATGCAAGGTGAGATTGAAATGATTTTGGATGGAGGAAGTTGCAACATCGGAATAGAATCCACGGTTGTCGATTTGACAGAAAAACCATACACCATACTTAGACCGGGGTTTTACACAAAAGAAGATTTGGAAGAGTATTTGGATGAGGTTGTATACGATAAATCATTAATCGATTCTAGGACTATTCCGAAATCACCAGGACAAAAATACAAGCACTACGCACCTAAAACAAAACTCATAGTAATCAAAGGAAACATGGATAACATACAAAATTATGTTGATAGCTTAGAAATAAATACCGATGAAATTGGATTTATACTCACAGAAGAAACAGCGCAGAATGTAAACTTCAAAAATGTAAAAATTATTTCAAAACGAAATGATTATTTGAACTTTGCGCATAATATCTTCGCTTACCTCAGGGAGTTAGATAAATTAAATTACAAATTATTAATTTGTGAAGGGGTAAATGAACAAAAAATGGGTATAAGTATAATGAACAGGCTTAAAAAATCTTGTGCTAATAACATAGAAGTAATTTAGTATGTTATAATAAAGAGTATAAAGTTTATTTTATAGGAGGAATTATGAGTAAAGTAACTGTATTTGATCATCCGTTGATTAAACACAAATTAACAATTTTACGTGATAAAAACACAGGAAGCAATCAATTTAGACAGTTAGTTTCTGAAATAGCAACTTTAATGTGCTATGAAGTTACTAGAGACTTTAAATTAGAAGATTGTGAAGTAGAAACTCCGATAGGAACAACTACCGGCCAAACTCTTAGTGGTAAAAAATTAGGAGTAGTTCCAATTTTAAGAGCAGGTTTGGGAATGGTTGAAGGATTCTTGAGTGTACTACCAGCAGCGAAGGTTGGACACATTGGATTGTACAGAGATCCTGAAACATTAAAACCTGTTGAATATTATTGTAAATTGCCAAAAGATGTTGAAGAAAGAGATATTATTGTTGTGGACCCAATGCTTGCAACAGGTGGTTCTGCAGAAGCAGCGATTACTTTCTTAAAAGAACATGGATGTAAAAGCATCAAATTGGTTAATATCATAGCAGCTCCAGAAGGAATCAAAATGGTTCAAGAAAAGCATCCAGATGTAGATATATACGTGGCAGGTCTTGATGAAAAATTAAACGAACACGGTTATATTGTACCTGGTTTAGGGGATGCAGGAGACAGATTATTTGGTACTAAATAGCTTTAAGCTTTTAGTTATATACTTATGGTTTTAGAGTATTTTAATATTCTAAAACCATCTCTAATTAGGAGGTGAAACAATGTCAGATACTGCTATATCAAAAATTAAAGAAGCTGAAGAGAAGGCTAAGCTTATTGTCGATGAAGCTAATGAAAAAAGAAAAAGCATTTTAGAAGATGCAAAATCAGAAGCTGAGCAAAAATACGATGAAATTATCAACGAAGCACAAAAAGTTCGAAATGAAAAACTAGAATCTTCAAAGAATAAAGCAATTGAAGAATCAAAAGATTTGGAACAAAAAGCCAAGATGAATGACGAAAGTATTAAAAACATCGACATTGATACAGTTGAAGGACTTGTAGACAAAATCGTTGAAAGGATAGTGAGTTAATGGCTATTGTAAAAATGAGCAAATTTGATTTGTATTCATTTGATTATGATAGAGAAAAATTACTCGAAGATCTTCAAAAGTTTAATTATGTTCATATTGATGAAAAGAAAGTAGAAGACGAAAATCAAGGTGTAAGGAATTTAGATAATTCTGAACAAATTGTTAGCACTAGTGAAAAGCTTACCAAAGTAAAATGGTCTATAGATTTGCTTGAAAAGTATTCAGAAAAGCACAATAAGATAGACGAATTAAAGCAAGGTAAGAAAACATTTAGACTAGATGAGCTTACTAAAAAAGCACTTGATTTTGACTTTGATGAACACTACAAAGAACTTTCATCTTTGGATAAACAACTAACTGAACTTGATCAGAACAATCAAACTTTGAACCAAAAAAAATCTGAATTAACTCCATGGGAGAATTTGGATTTGGATATTTCAAAGATCGATGATTTTGAAAGAGTTAAGGTGGTTACTGGAACTGTAAGTGATAAATTCATCGATCAGTTAAAATTAAACACAAAAGACATTGAAGATATTTATATCGAAGAAATTTCTCGAAATTCAGGCTTTGTTTACTTGCTTGTTATTGCTAAGGATTATGAAAAAGCGCAAGATATCCTAAGAGACAATGGATTTGTCAACATTAATATTAAAGCACATGGACTTGTAAAAGATGAAATTAAGAATATTGACGAACAAATCATTGCAAACAAAAAGCATTACAAAGAAATTGAAGATCAAATTAAATCAAAGACAGATTTGACTGAACAATTTAAGATTTATCATGATTATCTTGAAAACAACAGCTTAAAAGAAGAAGCTACAAGTAAAATTAAAAAGACGGATAAGATTGATATAATCGAAGGATATGTTCCTACCGACAAAGAAAAAGATTTTGAAAATGTACTACAAAACTCATTGAATAATAAGTATTATTTGGAAATGAATCCAGCAGATAAAAACGATCCAAATGTACCGATTATTTTGAAAAACAGAGGTTTTGCAAAAGCTTTTGAAAGTATAACGGGAATGTATTCATTGCCAAAATACAACGAAGTTGATCCAACACCATTATTGGCACCTTTCTATTGTTTCTTTTCAGGAATGATGATTGGTGATTTGGGATACGGATTGATTGTATTTTTAGCAATAATAGTAGCTCTCAAGATTTTTAATCTTGATGAAAAGAAAAAGCAATTCTTGAAATTCTTTATGTTCATATCAATTGCCTCAATGTTCTGGGGATACATTTATGGATCATTCTTCGGTGGAATTATACCGATGACTCCAATCATTGACACAAGCAAAAACGCAATGACTTTAATAGTTTTATGCTTAATCTTTGGTTTTATACATTTATTCTTTGCATTGGGAATCAAGGCTTACATGTTGATTAGAGATCACAAGCCTTTAGATGCATTTTATGATGTTGGACTATGGTATTTAATTATTATTAGCATATTAGTTTTACTAATCGGTAAGACTTTAGCATTGCCAGCTGTGGCATTGACAATTGCAAAATGGATTGCTATAGCATCAGCTGTTGGAATTATTCTTACAGCAGGAAGAGATGCAAAAAGCATCGGTGGTAAGCTTGGTTCAGGATTGTATTCATTGTACGGAATATCTGGCTGGATTGGAGATTTTGTATCTTATATGAGACTTATGGCATTGGGCTTATCAGGAGCATATATTGCGGTAGCAATTAATATGATTGTAAAAATGATGGCTGAATCAAGTATCATAGGATTTATATTTGGACTTATCGTATTCGTGGTATTCCAAGCATTCAACGCATTCTTATCGTACTTGTCGGCATACGTTCACTCTGCTAGATTGATTTTCGTAGAAATGTTCAATAAGTTCTACGAAGGTGGTGGAGTGCCATTCAAGAAACTTATAACAGAATCAGAATATTTTAACATAACAAACAAATAGGAGGATATTATGGAAAAATTCTTTTTAGAAAACGGTGGATTAGTTTTAGGAGTATTATCAGTAGTAATAGCAGTTTTATTCTCAGGTATGGGATCTGCTAAAGGTGTAGGTAGAGCAGGGGAAGCTGCAGCTGGAGTAGTTATTGAAGAACCAGAAAAATTCGGTAAGTCATTAGTACTTCAATTATTACCAGGTACACAAGGTTTGTATGGATTCGTAATTGGTATTTTAATTCTATTCAAACTTGCAGGTGGAAGCATTTCCTTAGCGCAAGGATATGTTTACATTGCAGCAGCATTACCAGTAGGAGTTGTAGGATATTTCTCAGCAATTGCTCAAAGTAAAGTAGCAGTTAGTGGTATCAATATCTTAGCAAAGAATGAACCTCAACAAGCAAAAGGTATTATCTATGCAGTAATGGTTGAGTTATATGCCATCTTAGCATTCGCTATTTCATTCTTATTAATGAACCAAATCCAAGCTTAATGGTGATTTAGATGTCTAATTTAGATAATATAATTAATGAAATTCTTGAAGATGCAAAAAAAGAATCTGAACAAATTCTAAATAATGCAAATCAAGAAAAAGAAAAAATCATTGAAACTAAAATAGACCAGGCTAATCAAGAAAAAGATACAATATTAAACAAAGCAGAATCTGAAGCAAAAGGCGTGTACGATAGACACTTATCTCAAGTTGTTTTAAAATCAAGAGATAATGCGCTTTTTGCAAAACAAGAAGTAATCGATAGTGTTTTACAAAAAATAAAAGATAAATTAAAGAATATGTCACTTGAAGATTATAAAAAATACCTAACAAACAGTTTATCCAAAATGGATTTAAATAGTGATGATTTGTTAGTATTACAATCTGATAAGTATGATAGTTTGAAGAATGAAAACTTTAATGTAAAAATATCGGATGAAACTGTTGACAGCGGATTTTGTATTAAAAGAGGTAATGTATTAATCAATAATAATTTTTCTTCACTGGTCGATTCAATGAAAGATGAATTGGAAGTAGAAATTGCAAAAACTCTTTTTAAGAAGTAGGTGATAATATGAAAAAAGAAGATTTCATACATCAATCTGCTATAACTCGTGTCAAAGAAAAGGAATTGTTGAGTAAGAATGATTATGAAAGACTGATAGATGCAAGTAATTTAGAAGAAACTGTAAGATTACTTTCGGATTCAGTGTATCAATCAGAATTTGCAAAGCTTGATAATTATAAGAATTACGATGTTGCTTTGAAAAATGAGTTAAAAAAGACTTATAAATACATGTATGATATGAGTAGTTTCCAATTTCCTGTCGACTTAATGGCATTAAAATACGATTATCATAATTTAAAAGTGTTGATTAAAGAATATCTAAAAGATGAAGATTTTTCTTCAATGTTAAGCGATATAACTAGAATTGAATTCAAAAGCATGAGAGATTCAATTAGAGAAAATACTGAAATTGAAATGGAACATTTTGATAAAGTTATCAAAGAGTCAATCGCTGATTACGAAGAAAACAAAGATCCTCAAATGGTAGATATTTATGCCGACAGAGAGTATTTTGTGGAAACTTCAGAAATTGCTAAACAAATTGATTCAGATTTGATAAATGAATACGTCGAAGATTTGATAGATTTTACTAATATTAAAACTTTACTTAGAGTTCAAAACCAAAAGAAAAGTTTAGAATTTTTGAAAAAAGTCATTATTCCTAATGGTAGTATTGAATCTGAAAAGTTTGAAAGTGAATTGCATTCTGAAATTACCGAAGATAGTCCATTATTCAAACAAGCTAGAATTTACTACTATGTAAAAGAAGCTATCAGTGAGTATAAGAAATCAAATAGTTTATCTGCCTTTGAAAAGGCAATGGATGATTATTTGATGGAAAAAATCAAAGAAATCAAAAAGGTTACTTATGGACCTGAGGTTTTGTTTGGATATTTATTTGCAAAAGAAACTGAAATTAAGAATTTTAGGATTATTTTTGTAGGAAAGATTAACTCATTGAAACCTGATTATATCAGGAGTAAGTTGAGGTTAAGTTATGCGTAAAAAAGTAGCTGTAGTAGGTGATAGAGATTCTGTATTGGTCTTCAAAGCTCTGGGAGTAGATGTATTTGAATCTATTGAGAGCACAGACGCTAGAAAAACAGTTGATAGATTAGCAAAAGAAGACTACGGAGTGATTTTTATTACTGAACAAATAGCAGAAAAAATCAAAGAAACAATAGATAGATATAATGATAAAGTTTCACCAGCAATTATCTTGATACCTTCTAATCAAGGTAGCTTGAACATTGGAATGAACAGAATCAATACTAATGTCGAAAAAGCTGTTGGAGCGAACATTTTGTAAAGGAGAGCTTATATTGAAAGAAGGTAAAGTATTAAAAGTATCCGGACCTTTAGTAGTTGCTGAAGGAATGGAAAACGCAAGCGTATATGACGTTGTTGAGGTTTCAGACGATAAGCTCATTGGAGAGATTATTGAAATGAGAGGCGATAAAGCCTCAATTCAAGTATATGAAGAAACAACAGGAATTGGCCCTGGAGATAAAGTTGTATCTACAGGTCACCCACTATCAATTGAATTGGGACCTGGTATATTAGAGCAAATGTTTGATGGTATTCAAAGGCCATTAAAATCATTGCAAGAAAAAGCTGGAGACTTCTTGTTAAGAGGAGTTAGCGCTCCATCATTAAACAGAGAAAAGAAATGGGAATTCAAACCTGTTAAGTCTGTAGGTGATGAAGTAGAAGCAGGAGATATTATAGGTGAAGTTCAAGAAACTGAAGTAATTGTTCACAAGATAATGGTTCCAGCTAATGTATCTGGTAAAATCAAATCAATTGAATCTGGAGAATTCACTGTTGATCAAACAGTTTGCGTTGTAGAACAAGAGTCAAAAGATATTGAAATAAATATGATTCAAAGATGGCCTGTAAGAAATGGTAGACCTTACAAAGAAAAGGAAGATCCAATCAAACCATTGATCACAGGTCAAAGAGTTATCGATACATTTTTCCCAGTTGCAAAAGGCGGTACTGCAGCAATTCCAGGACCTTTCGGTAGTGGTAAAACAGTAGTTCAACACCAATTAGCTAAATGGGCAGACGCTGAAATAGTTGTGTATGTAGGTTGTGGAGAACGTGGTAACGAAATGACAGACGTTCTTAATGAATTCCCTGAATTGATTGACCCTAAGACTGGACAATCATTGATGAAGAGAACTGTTTTAATAGCTAACACTTCAAACATGCCAGTAGCAGCCAGAGAAGCAAGTATATACACAGGAATTACAATTGCTGAATACTACAGAGATATGGGCTATTCGGTAGCGATGATGGCTGACTCAACATCAAGATGGGCAGAAGCTCTTCGTGAAATGAGTGGTAGACTTGAAGAAATGCCTGGTGATGAAGGTTATCCAGCATACTTGGCATCAAGAATTGCTGATTTCTACGAACGTGCTGGAAAAGTAAAATGTTTAGGTAGTGATGGAAGAGACGGATCATTGACAGTTATTGGTGCGGTATCTCCTCCAGGTGGAGATATTTCAGAACCAGTTACACAATCAACACTTAGAATTGTAAAAGTATTCTGGGGTTTGGATTACGCATTAAGTTACATGAGACACTTCCCAGCAATAAACTGGATTAACTCTTATTCATTGTATCAAGATAAAATCGACGAATATTTGGATGGTAACGTAGATAGTAATTTCTCGGATTATAGAAAACAAGCGATGAAGTTATTGCAAGAAGAATCATCTTTATTAGAAATCGTAAGATTGGTTGGACGTGATTCATTAAGTGATGAAGACCAAATCAAACTTGAAACTTCAAAATCATTAAGAGAAGATTTCTTACAACAAAACGCATTCCACGAAACAGATACATTCTGTTCATTGGACAAACAAGCAAAGATGTTGGATTTAATCTTAACATTCCACAAGGAATCTTTGAGAGCTTTGGAAGAAGGAGCTTATGTATCTGAAATTTCAAAACTTGCTGTAAGAGAAAAAATCACACGTTCTAAAAATATTCCAGAAGATGAACTACAAAGATTTGAAGAAATTAAACAAGAAATTAAATCACAAATTACCGATTTAGTTAATGGAGGTGAACGTTAATGATTAAAGATTATAATTCAGTAACAGAAGTAGTCGGACCATTAATGGCGGTAGAAGGTGTAGAAGGCGTAAAGTTCGATGAACTTGTTGAAATAGAATTACAAGATGGAGAAAAAAGACGTGGTCGTGTTGTAGAAATTGACCACGATGTAGCAATGGTTCAAGTATTCGAAGGTACATCAGGGATTAACTTACAAGAAACTACAGTAAGATTTTTAGGTAGACCTTTGGAACTTGGAGTATCTGAAGATATGATTGGTAGAGTATTTGATGGTTTAGGTAGACCAATAGATAATGGTCCTAAAATTATTCCAGAAGATAAAGTGGACATCAATGGTTCATCTATCAACCCTGTATCCAGAGATTATCCATCAGAATTTATAGAAACAGGGGTATCTACAATTGATGGTTTGAATACTCTTGTTAGAGGACAAAAACTTCCTATATTCTCAGGATCAGGTCTTCCTCATAATAAATTAGCAGCTCAAATAGCAAGACAAGCAAAAGTTTTGGGTAAAGATGATAAATTCGCCGTAGTATTTGCTGCCATGGGAATAACATTTGAAGAAGCACAATATTTCATCGGAGACTTTAACAAAACAGGCGCTATCGACAGAGCAGTATTGTTCATGAACTTAGCTGATGACCCAGCAATTGAACGTCTTTCAACTCCAAAGATGGCACTAACTTGTGCAGAATTCTTGGCTTTTGAAAAGGGAATGCACGTATTAGTAATCATGACAGACATGACAAACTACGCAGAAGCACTTCGTGAAGTATCTGCTGCCAGAAAAGAAGTTCCAGGTCGTAGAGGATATCCAGGATATTTGTATACTGACCTTGCAACTTTATATGAAAGAGCTGGAAGAATCGTAGGAAGAGAAGGATCTATCACTCAAATTCCTATCTTGACAATGCCAGAAGATGATATTACTCACCCAATACCAGACTTGACAGGATACATTACAGAAGGTCAAATTATACTTTCTCGTGAATTATATAAGAAAGGATATGAACCTCCTATTAATGCTATTCCATCATTGTCAAGACTTAAAGATAAAGGTATTGGTAAAGGCAAAACAAGAGAAGATCACGCAGATACAATGAACCAAATCTATGCAGGATATGCATCAGGACTTGATGCAAAACAATTATCTGCAATTCTTGGGGAATCTGCATTGAGCGATGCTGACAAAGCATTTGCAAAATTTGCTGAAAGATTCGAAAGAGAATATGTAGACCAAGGTTATTATACTGATAGATCAATTGAAGAAACTCTTAATATCGGCTGGGATTTATTAAAAGAAATACCACGTACAGAATTGAAGAGAATTAAAGACGAATTGATAGATAAATATATTGGAAATGGTGAAGGGACTGATGAGTAATGGCAAGACTCAACGTCAATCCTACAAGAATGGCTCTGTCGGAGCTAAAAGCTAGACTCAAAACATCTTCCAGAGGTCATAAGTTATTAAAAGATAAACAAGACGAACTTATGAGACAATTCATCGACATGATAAAAGAGAACAAAGCTCTAAGAGAAAAAGTTGAAGAAAAACTTCAAAACTCATTCAGCGATTTTCTAATGGCAAGTGCAATAATGAGTCCAGAGTTTTTGGATGAAGCAGTATCATTTCCTAAAACAAAGGTAAATGTAGATATTGAAACTAAAAACGTAATGAGTGTAATTATTCCACAAATGAAATTCTCTCGTGAAGGTGAAGCTGATTCTAGTGAAATATATCCTTACGGATATGCTCAAACATCACAAGATTTGGACTTGGCAATTGACTCATTGAATTCAGTTATGGATGATATGTTGGCATTAGCTCAAATCGAAAAAGCTACACAATTAATGGCGGATGAAATTGAGCAAACTAGAAGAAGAGTAAATGCTTTGGAATATAGAACTATTCCTGATTTGGAAGAAACAATTAAATATATCAGAGCAAAGCTTGATGAAAACGAACGTGCTAATATTACAAGACTTATGAAAGTCAAAGATATTATCGCAAAACAAGAAAACGAAGCATAAAAATAAGACTGGGTAAAATAATCTTAGAATTAGATTACTCAGTCTTTTTTTATGGTAATATAATTAGTAGAATGAAAAATATGTAGAGGACAGTATGAAGATTATAATTTCACCCGCAAAAACTTTTAAAATTAGAAAAATTAAAAACAAAAATTGTGATTGTCTATATGAAAGCAAGAAAAATGAGCTAGTTTCGATTATAAAAGAAAAATCAGCCGAAGAACTTAAAAAATTGTGGAAATGTTCCGACAAAATAGCAGAGGAAAGTTACAACCTTTATCAAAATTTCGATGAGGCACCAAAAGGTTGTGCGATATTAAGCTTTGACGGAATACAATATCAATACATGGATGTTAACTCATTGGATGAAAATCAATTAGGATATCTGGAGGAACATCTCAGAATATTATCGGGACTTTACGGAATACTTAGACCATTAGATGAAATATCAAAATATAGATTGGATTTTGAAGACAAATTAATTAATCTGTATGAATTTTGGGAAGATGAAATAAGAGATCACTTTAAAGGTGAGGAAATAATCGATTTGGCATCAAAAGAGTATGGTCAGAATATTTACAAATACTTAGATGAAACACCTGTTAAGATTGATTTTAAAGAAGAAGTATTTGTAGAAGGAGATATAAAATTAAAGACAAAAGCAACTCCATCTAAAATTCTTAGAGGTAGAATGGTAAATTATATGGCAAGAAATAATGTTGAAGATATTGGACAATTGAAGAAGTTCTCTTGTGATGGATATAATTATTCTGAAGATTACAGTGATATAAATAAGCTTGTTTTTGTGAAATCAAAAGTGTCTGATTAATTAAAAAAGACTTTGTTTGTAACATGTGTTAAACAAAGTCTATTTTTTGATTTTTTTGATTTTTGTTTTGTATTTGTTTCTATAATCGTTAGGCGTAACTTTCACCACTCTACGAAATGCCTGATCGAAATATGATTGGGAATTGAATCCACAGAGTTTTGCTATATCGTTGATTGGCTTGTTTGATGTTTTTAATAGCAACATCGCAGATTCCATTCTTCTGTTTAGCAAAAATTGCATTGGAGTTTTACCGTAATGATTTTTGAATTCGTGGATTAAATGTGACTTAGAGACCATAAATTTTTCTGAAATAGAATCTAGTGTGATTTCTTGATTGAAATTTTCATAAATATAATCTTCGACATGTTTAGTAAATGAATCTTGTGCAGGATCATCCATTGTGAATTTTAAATCGCCACGTCTTTGAATTTCTGTAATCAAAATACTAATCAAACAAGAACACACTCTTTGATATCTAAATCTCTTGTACTTGGCTTCTTCCAATATTTTGTTGATATAGTACAAAATTACCATATCACGGTCATTGATGTGATTGTGTTTGATACTAAGCACTGCTTTATCTTTTTGTTCTGTATCAAAAGATACTTCAGAAATAGCTAGTGTATAGAATTCAAAACTTTCTGATTTAGAAATTTCTGTAATTCTGGAACCTTGATTTACTATTAATACATCAAAAGGAAGAATTTCTATCTTTTTGTCATTTACAATAAAAGTTCCATTTCCTCTAAGACAATAGTACATTTGATAAAAAGGAAGTATTCCTCTTTTTATTTCTTCATTCATTTTAAGTTCTGTTTTAGAAATAAATAATAACTTGATGTATAAATCATCTCTAGGCTCAATCTTGTAAAATTCACTATTCATTTTCTTTTTCCAAGCAATCCTTGCATATTCCGTTAATCAAAATATTTGTAGAATAGATTTTGAATCCTTTCAAATCGGAACTTTCAACTGTATTTTCCGTATTAAAATTGTAAATCTTGCCACATTTATCACATTTAAAATGTCCATGAGTTTCAGTCGTTATGTCGTATCTTAGCTCTGAGTTATCGATGTTAAGTTCAGATACAATACCAGCTTTCACGAAGACTTTAACTGTATTATAGATAGTTGTTCTAGATAATGTAGTCAATTTAGGAGCTAAATTTCTGTAAATATCATCTACAGTTGGATGAATATGATGATTTTCCAAATAATCTAAAATTACAATTCTTTGATATGTAGGTTTAATACCATTGTCTAGTAATTTTGTTCTTAAATAATTTCCATTGTTTTCCATAATAATTTCCTTTCAAATAACGCTTTTTATTATATCAGCTAGAAGATATACAAGTCAAACCACTTGAAATATATTTGACTTCAATGTAGAATATATAGGATAAAAAATCAAAGGAGTGTTTTATGAAAAGAATTATTGGAGTAGACGAAAAAGTATCTCCAAAGATGCTAATACCTCTAAGTATTCAACATACTTTCGCTATGTTTGGAGCGAGTGTATTGGTGCCTATAGTTTTGGGGATTAATCCTAGTATTGTTTTATTGATGAACGGTATAGGTACACTGTTATTTATTTTGATAACAAAAAGAAAAGCACCGGCGTATTTGGGAAGTAGTTTTGCCTTCTTAGGACCTGCAACCATAATAATTGGACAATCGGGATTTCGTTATGCACAGGGAGCTTTCGTTGCGATAGGACTTATTGGATGTATTTTAGCATACATAATTTATAAATTTGGAACGGATTGGATTGATGTCGTTCTGCCTCCGGCTGCTATGGGAAGTGTTGTAAGTTTGATAGGATTTGAACTTGCACAAGCAACTGTTTCTGGCGGTAAAATCGGTGCAAATATTATGACGGATACAAGAACTACAAACGATCTTATAGTTTTCTTGGTCACATTGTCAGTAGCAATCTTAGGTTCTGTTTTATTCAAAAAATTCTTAGCTACAATACCGATATTAATCGCAATTATAACAGGTTATATTGTAAGTGTAGCATTAAAAATGGTCGATTTTACACCGGTAATGCAAGCATCATTATTTACGTTGCCTAAATTTCAACTTCCAATATTTGACCTAAAATCTATAATCACAATGTTGCCTGTAATTTTGGTAATAACAAGTGAACACATTTCACACCAAGTAGTTACAAGTAATATCATAGGAAGAGATTTATTAAAAGAACCTGGCCTTCATAGATCGATTTTTGCAGACAACTTTTCAACTGCAATATCTGGATTTATAGGCGGAGTTCCAACAACAACTTACGGTGAAAATATCGGCGTAATGGCAATTACTAAAGTTTATTCAGTTTATGTAATTGCGGGAGCAGCTTGTATATCAATTTTAATGGCATTTATTGGACCATTATCAGCGCTTATTTCATCAATACCAGGAAATGTAATAGGTGGAGTAACATTCTTACTTTACGGTATGATTGGAACAAGTGGTATCAGATTATTAGTAGATCAAAAAGTAGATTACTCACAATCCAAAAACTTAATATTAACTTCTGTAATATTTGTAACTGGACTTTCAGGATTGAAAATAAACTTCTTGGGAGTATCATTATCAGGAATGGTTCTAGCATCAGTTGTTGCAGTAGTATTGAGCTTATTATTCTATGTATTTGATAGATTGGGAATAATGAACGATTAGTAAGTATAATTAGTGGACTTTTATTAGTTCACTAATTTTTTTATTGAAAAATAGCATTCGTATCATTTTTTCGCAAGTTTATGTATAATTTTAGTATGAAGGTTTTAATTATAGAAGACGATAAAATAATTTTAAATTCGCTTAAAAAATATTTAGAAAATTGGGAATACGAAGTGTTCACAAATTCTGGAATAGATATTATGGAGGATGTCAAGAATAAAAAGCCAGATATAATATTGATGGATATTATACTTCCTAGTTTTAACGGATATTTTTGGTGCGAAAAAATACGAAAAACAACTGATATTCCAATAATTTTCATATCTTCAAAATCAGAGGATTTGGATATAATAATGGGAATGCAGATGGGAGCTGACGATTATATTACTAAGCCATTTAATTTTGATGTATTAATGGTTAAAATCAACGCCGTAATGAAAAGATATTACGGAAACAACATCATCAAAAGCGTTTTGGAGTTTAATGAAGTCATGCTTTTTGTGAATGAATTCAGATTAGAATTCGATGACAATGAAATTAATCTCACAAAAACAGAAATGCTAATTTTAAAATCGCTATTTGAAGCTAAAGGTGAAATAGTCACTAGGGAAAAATTGATGGATAAATGTTGGCAAAATGATTTTTTCATAGATGATAATACTTTAGCTGTGAATATCAATAGAATAAGAAAAAAATTAAACAAACTTGGCTTGGACGATTTCTTGTTGACTAAGAAATATTCAGGATACTATTTAAATGATGGAAGAAATTAAAATGGATAAATTAGTGTGTTTTTTGAAGAAAAATCTCAATTCTATTTTGTTTTTTGTGTCAATAAATGCTATTTATTTTATGGTTGTTTATTTGAACAATGTAGACCTAAAAGTATTTTTACAAGGTTTTGAAATCTGCTTTATAGTATTTCTAATTTATTTGGTGATTAAATACTTAGATTTTCAAAAAGAATTGTCAAAAGATGAGAAAATAGTAGATTTGGAAATTCAAATTGAAAATATTAGAAATCAGTATATTTCTTGGCAAAAAGATATCCAAGAATATTTTTCTATGTGGGTACATCAAATTAAAACACCGATAACTTGCTTGGAAATTCTGATAGAAGATAATAAAGAAATGAAGATGCAACTTAAATCAATCGACAATTACACGAATATGGCTATAAATTATTTGAAGTTAAATTTGCACGAAAAAGACATGGATATAAGCGTTGTAGATGTGGATAATTTACTGAATATTTTGGTCAAAAAATACTCACTTTTGTTTATAAACTCACATATTAGCCTAGATTTTAGAAAACACGACATAAAATGCATTACAGATAGCAAATGGTTAAGTGTTTTATTGGAACAAATCCTCTCTAATGCGATTAAATATTCTGAAAATTCACAAATTATCATAGATTCATTCAAAAAAGATAATTCAGTAGTGATTTTAATTGAAGACAAGGGAATAGGGATTCCAGAAGAAGATATCAATAGAATTTTTGATAAAGGATATTCGGGATTTAATGGAAGATTGAAACAAAAATCAAGTGGTTTGGGATTGTATTTGGCGAAATCTATCGCAGATAAACTAGATATTAGATTGAAAGTCGACTCTGTTGTAGGTCAAGGTAGTAAATTTTATATTATTGTGAATAACTAATCTTACAATTTTGTAAGATTGAATGATTTTTGTTAGTTTAGATAAATGCTACTTTTTCTAAATTCATTTAACATATAGTTATGGAGGGTGTTATGAATATTTTAGAATTAAACAACGTAAGAAAAGTATACAAAACGAAAAATGTTGAAACAGTAGCATTAAAAGATGTGAATTTTTCTGTAGAAAAGAATGAATTTATAGCGATAATGGGAGAATCAGGCTCAGGTAAAACAACTTTACTTAATGTAATATCAACATTAGATAAGCAAACTAATGGAAAGGTTGTGTTAAATGGCAAGGATATATCCACTTTAAAAGAATCGGAAGTTGCAAAGTTCAGAAGGGAAAAGCTGGGATTTGTATTTCAAGATTTTAATTTATTGGATATTTTCTCAAACAAAGACAATATATTTTTGCCGATGGTGCTTTCAGATTATAAGCCAAAAGAAATGGAGAAAAGATTATCTGAAATTCAAGGTTTGTTAGGAATTGAATCTTTTGTGGGCAAATATCCTTATGAGGTTAGTGGTGGACAAAAACAAAGAATTGCTATTGCAAGAGCTTTGATTACAAAACCAGATTTGATATTGGCTGATGAGCCAACAGGTGCATTGGATTCAAAATCATCAGATATGATACTTGATTTATTCACAAAAATTAATAAATTAGGACAAACTATATTAATGGTAACTCACTCTGTGAAGGCAGCTTCGTTTTCTAACAGGGTAATATTCATAAAAGATGGTGTTGTGTTCCATGAGATTTACAAGGGAAATAGCGACAACAATGAATTTATGCAAAGAATTAATGAGTCATTATCTGTGATAAATAATAGAGGTGTAGATAATGAATTCTAAATTATCTACAAAATTTGCTCTCAAAAACTTAAAAGCAAACAAAATTGTAAATATTCCATATATTTTGTCAACGAGTATTATGGTGGCGATTTTGTTTATTATGATATCTCTATTAGATAACAAATACGTTATGCAAAAAGACCAATTTGGAGCGATAATAGTTTTCGGATCGATTATTATTGCGATATTTACATTTGCGATTATTATGTATGCGAATAGGTTTTTGATAAAAAGAAGATTCAAAGAATTCGGATTATATCGTGTTTTTGGATTGGAGAACAAACACATAAATAGAATTTTGCTAAAAGAAAAGTCGATATTTTTTGTGCTTATTTCAACATTAACAATTGTATTCGGTATTACATTGGGGAAAGTATTGTTCTTAGCCGTTGGAAAATTGATGCAAGAAAATTTCAGCATAATGCAGTTTGGAGTTTCAACCAAAGCAGTTATATTATCACTGCTATTTAATCTTGTAATTAGTGTGTTAACATTTATCTTCGATATATTAAATATAAAATCAGCTACAACCAGGGATTTATTTGCAAAGGGACAAAAATCGGAATCTGAACCAAAAGTCAAAGTAGTATTTTTCATTCTAGCAATAATTCTAACTGCCATTGGTTATTACATTGCGTTGACAATCGAAGGAAGCTTGGAAAGCTTGTTGATGTTTTTCGTGGCAAGTTTACTTGTATTGTTTGGAACGTACTGTGGATTTGTTGCAATAACAATTTTTGTACTAAAATTGATGAAGAAAAACAAGAATTTCTTCTATAAATCGAAAAATTTTATTACGGTTTCTGGAATGCTTTACAGAATGAAATCAAATGCAGTCGGATTAGCTAGTATTGCAATTTTATGCACAGGAGTTGTAGTATCATCGTCGACTACAATGGCGATCTACAACAGTGCAGAAAAAGTTGTCGATTCAACTGTAAACAGAGATTACAAATTGACTGGAACGATTATACCAGATAAGGATTTTTCTAAAAATATCGAAAAAGAAAAAACTAGATTAAAAAATTTAGTCACAGAAAAAACAAATCCTAAAAATGATTATTATCAAGTTAGTACAATGATGTTTGCAAACCTTGAAGGTAATAAATTCACAAGAATTGGAAGGAATAATGACAAGCCTATCTATATTATGATTCAAACGTTGGATTCATTTAACAATAAGTTTTCCAAAAATTATTCTTTGAAAGACGGAGAAATTTTATTAAATTCAAATTACATGAAATATTTAACATCAGATAAGATAACATTGGGAAGTGTTGATTATAAATTCAAAAAAATAGATGAGCTTGAAGGAAGAAATATCGCAGTGGATATGTTCTACGTCGTTGTAAAAAACGATAAGGATTTGGTAAGATTTTGCAATGATTTCAAAATGCCAATGGAAAATGATGCAGGATACAAGCCTTTAGAAGTAAATGTAACTTACTTTTTGGATTCAGACAAAAAACTAGATGAAGAAGACTTTATTTCAAAAGACGATTCTATAAAGTTTAAATCTAGGCAAGAAACTAAAACAGGAGTGTACAGTTTGTTTGGAGCGTTCTTGTACATTGGCTTTATAATCAGCTTTGTTTTATTAGTAGGAACTTCAATTATTGCATATTACAAACATTTGTCAGAAGGAATTGAAGATAGAAAAAACATTCAAACGATGAAAAAAGTCGGATTGTCAAACAAAATGATTAAAAAGACATCATCTCAACAAATATATTGGATGTTCTTCTTGCCACTTTTTGTGGCAGTAATTCACTCTGCAGTTGCATCAAAAATGTTGTATCAATTGTGTGGAGTTTTTGGAATAAGAAATATATCTGAATTTGCTATTCCGTTTGCGATATCAGTAGCTATAATAATTGTAGTGTATTTCGTAATATTTAAAATAACAAGTAACGTCTACTATAATTTGGTAAGCGAAGAAGAATAAACTGGGGGAAACTCCAGTTTTTTCGTTGTGTGTTTTAAAAAATAATGGTTTCGTGATAAAATAGGAATATCAATTAAGAGGGGTTTTAAAATGAAAGTAGTTAGAACTGAAGATGCGGTAGGTCATATTTTACCGCACGATATGACTAGAATTGTAAAGGACGTGGTTAAAGAAAGAGCTTTTAAAAAAGGTCACGTTATTACAGAAGAAGATATTCCTGTTCTATTAAGTATGGGCAAGGAACATATTTATGTTATGGAATTGGAAGATGATGATTTACACGAGAATGATTGTGCAATTATTTTGAAAGATATTTGTATTAATGAACATATGCATTCATCTGATATAAAAGAAGGCAAGATAGAAATAATTTCTGATGTGGATGGATTTTTGAAAGTCGACAGAGATAGGTTATTCAAGTTAAATTCAATTGATGACATTTCCATTGCAACTGTTCTTGGCAATCAACCAGTAAGAAAAGGACAAAAAATTGCTGGAATGAGAATTATTCCACTTTTCACAAAAGAAAAAATAATGGACGAAGCGAAGAAAATAATGAATGGAGTTCCTATTTTGGAAATCATTCCATTTGATAAGACAAAAAAATGTTCAATCATTACAACTGGTTCTGAAGTGTACAAAGGTCTAATCAAAGATCAATTTGGACCTGTGTTAAAACAAAAAATGAAGGATTACAATTGTGAAGTAATAAATCACGTCATAGTCGACGATAATAGTGAAAATATTACACGAGAAATCAACAAAGCATTAGAAAACAAATCTGATATAATTTTGGTTTCAGGTGGAATGAGCGTCGATCCAGATGATATGACACCAAAAGCTATAAAAGATTCCAAGGCAGAAGTGATAACTTACGGTTCTCCTGTACTACCAGGAGCGATGTTTATGTTGGCTTATAAAAACGACACTGCAATTATGGGACTTCCAGGTTGTGTGATGTTTAACAAATCTACAGTTTTCGACATTATTTTGCCTTATATTTTTGCAAATATTAAAGTTACAAAAGATATGATTAATAGTTTGGGTTATGGTGGATTTTGTATGCAATGTTCAGAGTGTCACTTCCCAAATTGTGAGTATGGTAAAGGGTTATGATTGGAAAAGTAATAAACGAGAAAAAAATATATTTATCGGCAGCAATTCTTGTAGGTTCGTTGATTTTTGGGGTTTTCATTAGAAAACAATCGGGTCTTTCATTCGAACCGAAAATAATGAATTTTGCACAAAATCTTACAGATAATTTTACTTTTTATATTTTCAAATCATTCACAATACTTGGAAATTTCAGCACGTATTTTTTGATATTAGCTATTAGCTTATATTATTCAAAACGTATTGGCAAGAATTCATTTTTTTCAATAACATTAATGTCTTGTTTAATTGGCCTTGTAGTTATGAATGTGTACAAATATAGTTTTGTGAGAGTAAGGCCGTTAGATTTTTTCAAAATAGAACAAGGTGGTTACAGTTATGTTAGCGGTCATAGTTTGGTAAGTACAAGCTTTTATTTTACTTTGAGTTATTTGTTATGCAGTTTGAAAAATTACAAATTCATTTATTTGAGAATAATTCCATTTGTAATTGCTTTTAGTAGGTTGGTTGTGGGAGTGCATTGGCCAACAGATGTGTTTTTTGGAATGTTAGTGGGATATGTGTGTTATCTAGCTACGATTTTTGTAGCAGAAAAATATATAATAAAATCAAATAAAAATCTTGATGAACTATAAATTTATTTTTATGGTTCATTTTTTATTGGAAGTTTCCTACTATACATTTGAACTTGGTTGGTATAAAATTTAATATGAAGTATTAAAGGAAGGATTAAAAATGAATAAATACGATTGGTTTGTAATAATAAGTAGCATTGTTCTGTTATCGATTACTTTTTTTCTTGGATTTGTTGTATTAAAAGACAACGAAACAAATTTGGATAGAAGATTAAAGGAACATTTTACTAAAATGGGACATAATTCCCTTATTGCGATGATGGCAAAAATTACGAAGTTTGGAAATGTTGAAACACTTATGATTATAAGCATTCCAATAGTTTTTTTCACTGTAAGTCAGCATAACTATGTATCAGCATCAGCTATAATTATGAGCGTTATGCTAAGTGTTATAGCGGTTCACACTTTAAAATTTATATTTAGAAGAAAAAGACCAAAAGTTACAACCGGTATCAATTATATGGGATATTCTTTTCCAAGTGGACATTCATGTGTTAGTATGAGCTTTTATTTGACGATTGCTTATGTGCTAAGTTATGGATATAAATTTTTCTTCGTGACGATGTTGATTGCCATTGTGTTTGCGTTTATGATTGCCATTTCCAGAATTATTTTGGGAGTACATTGGCTTACGGATGTCGTAATAGGTAGTTTTATTGGGCTAATATGTGCATATTGGTCTATATATATGTTCAAAATGAATTATTATTTTACATTTATTTTTGGTTAGGAGTGAAATTATGAGTACAATTGAAAAATTAAGAAAAGACAAAATGTTAGCTATGAAGAACAAGGATAAAGTTAAATCCGGAGTTATTTCTTTGATTATGAGCAACATTTTATTGGAACAAAAAGAAAAGAAAAGAGATTTGACAGACGAAGAACAATTAGCTTTTGTTAAAAAAGAATTGAAACAAACAATGGATACATTGGAACAAACTCCACAAGATAGAGTTGAAGCGATTGAAGAAACAAAACAAAAAATAGAAATTATTAAATCATATCTTCCAGAACAGTTATCTGAAGATAAATTAAAAGAAATCATAGAAAAATTCATTGAAGAAAACTCCCTTGAAAAATCAAATAAGTCGAGAGGACAAATAATGAAATACGTCATGGGAGAATACGGAAAATTCACTGACGGTAAGACTGTTAATAAAGTAGTTGAAGAGATTATAGGTGCGTAGTGGATAAGAATACTGTATTAAATTATTTTAAAGATTTCTCTAAAATAAATAGATGCTCAAAGCATGAAGAAAAAATCTCGGATTATTTGGAAAACTTTGCTAATAATAACAGTTTAGAGTGCAAAAGGGATAAGTTCAACAATATCTACATTAAAAGAGAATCAGACAAAAGTTTGGAAGACAAACCAGGAATAATTCTACAAGCGCACATGGATATGGTTTGTGTTTCTGATGAAGATTATGATTTTAACGATGGAATCAAAATCATGGAAAAAGATGGCTTCATGTTTGCTGACAAGACAAGCCTTGGGGCAGACAATGGAATTGGACTTGCCATAGCCATGGCTACTTTGACATCCAATTACAAACTTCCTCAAATAGAGGCTGTGGTGACTACAAGTGAAGAAGTCGATATGAGTGGTGCGATGAATTTCGATTTTGATTTGTCTGGAAAATATTTCATTAACATAGATTCAGAAGATGAAAATGAATTGATTGTAGGCAGCAGTGGTGGGGAAAATGTCAATATTGAAATAAACAAGAATTACGGTTCAGAAAGCTTGTCCAATTTTTACAAAATTTCTGTAAAAGGACTTAAAGGTGGACACTCTGGAATGGAAATTGATAAGAACCACCAAAATGCAATCAAGGTTGTGTTTAAATTCTTGGAATCATTAGATGATTATTATATCTGTGATTTCAAAGCTGGATCAAAGGACAACGCTATTCCTACAAATGCAGAAATAATCTTATCTACAGATGAATCCATTGACTCACTTAACAAAAAATCAGAAGAATTTATATCTAAGGTTGATTTGGAAGATTTTGATAAGGATTTGAGGCTTTTAATTGAAGATGTAAGTCCCCAAAAATGCTTAGATAAAAATACAACAGAAAATTTCTCTGGTTTAATTGGAGAATTAAACTCTGGTGTGATTTCTTACATTGAAGGACTTGATGAAACAGTCGAAACATCTTGTAACTTGGCGATTGTAAATTCTTTGGACGATAAATTCGAAATCATATTATCTACGCGATCTTCAAATCATGACAAATTAGTAGCGCTACGAGAAGATATAGTTTCAAAAGCGAACAAACACAATGCAACTGCCTTCGATTACAATTATTATCCTACTTGGGAATTCAATGAAAAATCAGAGTTGATGGAAGTTGCAAAGAAAGCTTTCTCAAAAGTAAACGACAAAGAAGTAGATGTTAAAGTAATCCACGCTGGACTTGAATGTGGAGTGTTTGCAGAAAAATATAAAAAAATTGACTGCATTTCAATTGGACCTACAATGCACGATGTACACACAACAAAAGAAAGATTAGATATTGAATCTTTAGAGAGATTTATTAAATTCTACAATGAAATTTTGAATATGTTGACTAATTAGTTACGCTGTATTATAATAGTATTACAGAAATACAATTAGGAGGTCGTATGAAAAATAATAAAAAGTTTGCAATTATTTTAGCCATAATTGTTTTAGCCTGTGTTGGAGGATTGGTCTTTAAATTAGTTAAAGCTAGTCAGAAAAACGAAACCAAGTATAGCTTGTATACGGTATCTGCAGGAAGTGATTTGGTGTTCAATGCAATATCAAAAACTGGCGATGCACAACAAGTTTATAACAATCAAGCTTATGGTGAGATTGAAAAAGTTCATGTAAAAACTGGTCAATCTGTTAAAAAAGGAGATTCACTGATTACTTTTGTGAACAAGGAAGTTGAAAAACAAATTGATCAGATGCAATTGCAATTAGAACAAGCAAAAAGTCAAGCAAATTATGCACTTGAGGATCGAAATAGTGCATACAAATCTTACAATAAATTAGTAGAAAAATATAACGAAACTTTTTCTCCAGAATTGGAAATGCAAATTGATCAAATGGAACCGACACTTAACCAATCAAATAGAGCTTACAAACAAGCACTTGACCAAGTAGAGTTGCAAAAGAAACAACTTAATGATTTAAAAGAAAGTTCCAGAAAAACAATTAATGCAACTATATCTGGAGTTTGTAAAGTTAATGAAAAAAACATCGATAATCCGATGAGTCAAGGAGCATTGGTTGAAGTTACTAGCGATGAAAATATTATTGAAGGAAATATTTCTGAATACGACTACAATAAATTAAAAGAAAATGATGAGGTTGAAGTAATTCCTATTAATGGGGACGAAAAAACAAAAGGAACTGTAGTAGAGATTTCTAATACTCCAGAAAGTCAAGCTGGATCATTTGAAGCTAATCAAATGCAAAACATGACAGAACAATCTGGAAGTAATTCTTCAAATTTTGTATTTAAAATAAAAACACAAAAACCTATACACATTGGATTCAACGTTCAAGTAAGAAAAAAATCAGATAAGATTGAACTTGCAAAAGACATGGTAAAAGAAGAAGATTCTAAATACTATGTGTTTGAATACAAGGATTCAAAAGCTGTGAAAAAAGAAGTTCAACTAGAAAAAAATACTAATTCTTATACTGTGATTTCTGGATTGAAATCTGGTGACAAAATTATTTCTAAAGTAAAAGATTTGAAAGATAATCAAGAAATAAAGGTTGAAGATTAGTTATGATAGATTTAATTAAAATCAATAAGTTTTACAATTCAGGAGAAAACAAGCTTCACGTTCTAAAAGATGTTAGCCTTAACATTAATAGTGGTGATTTTGTCGCAATAATGGGTGAGTCTGGTTCTGGAAAGTCTACGTTGATAAATATCCTTGGATTTTTGGATAAAAAATTTACAGGACTATATAAGTTTGAAAATGTTGAGGTAGGTAAATTTACAGATAATAAATTGTCCGATCTTCGCAACAAATCCGTGGGATTTATCTTCCAACAATTTCAACTTATCCAAAATTACACCATAGCTGAAAATGTAGAACTACCTTTATTGTATCAAGGTAAATCCTATAAATACGCAAGAGAAAAAGCATTGGAAGCTTTGGATTTGGTAGGAATTAAAACTCAAGCAGACAAAAGACCGAAACAGCTTTCAGGTGGACAACAACAAAGAGCAGCTATAGCACGTGCCATTGTTCACAATCCGAAATTTATTATAGCAGATGAGCCAACAGGTGCGCTTGATTCAGAAACAAGCAAGGAAATAATGGCGCTTTTTAATGAATTGAATCAAAAACTCAAAATCACGATAATAATGGTTACTCACGATAAAAATATTACACATAATTGCAACCGAAAATATTTTATGTTAGATGGTGTTTTAAAAGAGAGGGATAGTTATGAAGTTTAATATTTTATTAAATACTGCCTTCAAAGATATCATCAAAAATAAAAAGCGATCTTTACTTACTATGCTTGGAATTATTATAGGGATTGCAGCAGTAATAACTATTATCGCAATTGGTAGAGGTTTCCAAGATTACGTTGTTGATAGTTTAATGGGTGGAGAAGGAAAGGAACTTAGCGTTGCGTTTTATTTCCAGCCTGAAAATCCAACAAATTCAGTGGGAAGCAATACATCCGTCTTCACAGAGAAAAATATTCGAGATATTCAGCAAATGACAGATGTCGTAAAAGTTGAATCCGATCCAGAACAATTTCAAAATAATCTTTTAAATGTTTCGATACGAAAAAATGATGGAAAATTAGAAAGTGGATTTGCAAAACCTGTCGAAAAAACTGAAAGCAAAATTGTAAATGGTAGAGCTATTACGAAATTAGACGGAGATACTAATCAAAAAGTCGCTGTAATATCAAAAAAATTAGCAGATGATTTATTTGAAAATGAAGATCCGATAAATAAAACAGTGATTTTAAAAAATGATAATTATGTTATTGTCGGTATTAAGGAAAATAATGCTGCTACAAATTTATTTGTCATGGGAAATGATGTAGAACTGCCGAAAGGTACGGTTGAATCTCGTAAACCTAAAAATAATAATTCAATATCGATGATTAATGTTATTCTGAAAAATGGTACAAAAGTTCAAGACAAAGCAAAAGAAATCCAAGAATATCTTGAAAAAAATGGTCCAATGAAAGCTGCAGGATCATATAACTTCGTTGATATTGCGCAACAAATTGAAGGTATTAGTAATGTGTTAGGTTCGGTTACTATATTTATATCTTTAATAGCTGCTATTTCTCTTCTAATTGCAGGAATTGGGATGATGAATATGATGTACATTTCAGTAGCTGAAAGAATCAAAGAAATAGGAATTAGAAGAGCAATTGGAGCAAAGAAAAAAGAAATTTTGTATCAATTTATGTTAGAAGGGATTATTGTAACTGTTATTGGTGGAATAATTGGATACATTATTGGAATGATAGCTGCATTTATTGCATCCAAATTCTTGCCATTTCCAATCAAACTAGAACTGATGCCGGTTTTGATATCTTTAGGAATATCTTTGGGCATAGGAATTGTGTTCACTTATTCTCCGGCAAATACAGCGGCAAACAAAAATGTAATAGATATTATTTAAGATTAGAAAATGAGTTTATTAATCAATAAGCTCATTTTTTATTTGATTTTTAGCATAAAATCCTATATATTTTTAGTGGGTGATTAAATGATATTAATGATAGATAATTACGATTCATTCACTTATAACATTGTTTCTTATTTGAGAATTTTGAAAGAAGAAGTTATTGTGAAAAAGAATGATGAGATAAATTTGGAAAAAATCAAAAAATTAAATCCGGAAATTATTGTGATTTCTCCAGGGCCTAAAACTCCAAAAGAATCCAAAATTTCTCTTGAAATATTTGAAAAATTAAAAGGGGAATATCCAATTCTTGGAATTTGTTTGGGCCATCAAGCATTGGCTTACTCAATGGGGCTTCACATTATAAAAGGGCCACGTCCAATGCATGGGAAAATGACAGAGATTAAACATGACGGCAAAGGAATATTTACTGATATTCCAAATCCTGTAAAGGTTATGCGTTACCATTCGTTAATCGTTGATGATAGCAAATTTGAAAATGGAATGTATGAAGATATGGTTATAACATCAAAGACTTCTGATGGAATAATTATGGGATTTAGAGATTCGAAAAATAAGATAGAAACTGTTCAATTTCATCCTGAAAGCGTGGGAACTGATTTTGGCTTGAAAATGATTGAGAACTTCTTAAAGGAGGTAAGAAATGATTCATTCTAAAAAAATCAAATCAGATGTAACCGTTCTAGATATTTTATATAACATTAAAGACAAGAGTTTACCTTTTTTATTAGATAGTGCAAAGGGAAGTTACAATCAAGGTAACAAATCATATATCGGTTTTGATCCGGAAATTGTTTTAAAATCAAAGGATAACAACGTTGAAATCAGTGGTTTTGTGAACAAAAAAGTATGTGATAATCCGCTTAATCAACTCAAAATATTGATGGATGATTATTTTGAAGAAGATGATAATCAATTTATTGGTGGAGCGGTTGGACTTTTATCTTATGATTTTACAAGTTCTAATTGTAATGTAGTTTTAAATTCTGAAAAAAACACCGAAGTATACGATGCTTATTTTGGAATTTACTTCAAAATAATAGAGTTTGACAATAATACACAAGAATACACGATTTATTACTTGGATGATACAGATATTAGAGATGTTGAAGCAGCATTTGTCAAACCAGATTATGTAGATAAGGAATATAAAACATCTGAACTTATAAAAACTGTAACAAAAGAAGAATATGCGAAAAGCTTTGATGACATAAAAACTATGATTGAAAATGGTGATGTGTACGAAGTTAACTTAACACAGCAATTCATTGTAGATACGACTAAAGATAAGTTCGATATTTATAAGAAACTTCGCGAAGTTAACAAGGCAGATTTTATGGCTTATATGGACTTTGGGGAATACTGTGTTTTATCTTCATCTCCAGAGAGGTTTTTTGATTGTCAAAACGGATTTGTTCAAGCTAGACCTATTAAGGGAACCATTAGAAGATCTGATGATAAAGATGAAGATGAAAAATTGAAAAAAGAATTACTAAATAGCGACAAAGATATTTCAGAATTATTGATGATAGTGGACTTGATGAGAAATGATTTGGGAATGAGTTGTGATGCTGAAACTATAAAAGCTATTAGCAATTATACGTTGGAAAGTTATGAAAATGTTCATCATTTAGTAGCTACAATTGTTGGTAAATTGAGAGAAGATGAAGATGTGTTTAGCTTAATCAAAAATATTTTTCCAGGAGGATCAATCACGGGTGCTCCAAAACTTGCATCAATTGAAGCTATTGATAAGGTTGAAAAATACAACAGAAATATTTATACAGGATCTATTGGCTACATTTCATTTAATCAAAATTGCGATTTAAATATTTTAATCAGAACGATTTTAAAAATAAAAGATCGCTGTTATTTTTCAGGTGGTGGTGCTATAACTTGGGATTCTGAAATGAATAGCGAATATGATGAAACAATTCAAAAATCAAAAAAAGTGTATGAGGCTTTGATATGAACGATGGAATAAAATACGGTAAAGGACTTTTTGAAACGATAAAAGTTAAAGATTCTAAGCCAATTTATTGGGAAGATCATATTGAAAGACTTGAAAATTCAATGAATTTTCTGGGAATAAATACGGATGATTTAAGAGACAACATCTACGAAAAAATACAAAATATTGATTTGAATGCAGATTGTTTGAGGATAATGGTATTGGATAACAATGGCGATTATGATTTATATATTAACACTAGAAACACAGATTATTCCGATTTAAAGTACACACAAGGATTGAAATTAAAAGTTCTCAATCAGTTAAGAGACAAAAACAATCCTCTTGTTTATCACAAAACCAATAATTACTTACTGAATGATTATTTGCACAAAGAGTTATTGAAAGAAGGGTTTGATGAGGGGGTTTTTCTAAATCAAGACGGAAATGTAACAGAAGGAACGTACACAAATTTGTTTTTTATTCAGGAAAACACAATCATCACGCCACCTGTAACTGATGGTATGTTGCCAGGAATTTTTCGCAAAAAACTTATAGAATTTTTAGAGACAAATGGTTATAATATCATTGTAAAGTCAATTAAGTTAAACGATATACGAGTTATGGATTGTTGTTTTGTCACGAATTCTTTAATGGAAATGAGATTTGTTAAACAAATTAATGAGATAATGTTTTCGAAAAACAATCTGTTTTGCGAATTATCGGAAAAACTTATGAAAGAAAATTAATTTACAATTTTAAAATGACGTATTTTTGAAATCGGAGGAGTTTATGGATCAAGACTACAAAACCTACATGAAGTTGGAAAATCAGCTTTGTTTTAAACTTTATGCAGCTTCTAGAATGGTGACAAGTACATACACACAATTTTTGAAACCTCTAGGGTTTACCTACACTCAGTACATTGTGTTATTAGTTCTCTGGGAAAAAGATGGAATTACTGTAGGAAAGTTGTGTGAAAAGTTATATTTGGATAACGGTACTATCACGCCTGTTATCAAAAAGATGCAATCACAAGGTTATCTTGAAAGAGTACGTAGCTCAAAAGACGATCGAGTTGTAATAATTTATCTAACAGATGAAGGGAAAAAATTACAAGAAAAAGTAAAAGATATTCCAAAATTAATGAATGGTTGCTTGGAATTACCTGATGAGAAAAAAGTTCAATTATATGATTTACTACAAGATTTTTTGAATAGCAATTCTAACAATAAGAAATAGGAGAAAACTATGAAAAATGTATATGATTTTAATGTCAAAGATATGGATGGAAACGATGTAAGCTTAGAAAAATACAAAGGTAAAGTATTGCTGATAGTTAATACTGCTACTGGTTGTGGATTTACGCCTCATTACGAACCTTTGGAAGAAATGTATAAAGTATTTAAGAATAAAGGTTTTGAAATTTTGGATTTTCCTTGTAATCAATTTGCAAATCAAGCTCCTGAAAGTAATGAAGACATTCAAAAATTCTGCACAATGAAATTCGGAACAGAATTTCCTCAATTCGATAAGATCGATGTAAATGGAGAAAATGCCGATCCGTTATTTTCTTATTTAGCTACAGAAAAACCGTTTAAAGGGTTTGGTAAAGGAATAAAAAACCTTGCACTTGATAAATTTGCCAAGTTAAACAATAATAAATTTGGAGACAAAGCTTATATAAAATGGAATTTTACAAAATTTTTAATCGATAGACAAGGAAATGTTCTAGAAAGATTCGAACCTACTGTAGATATGGATATAGTAAAACAAAAAGTTCAAAGTGTCCTTTAGGAGTTTGATTATGTACGAAAACCAAAATTTAACAGCAAACAATTCTAGACGAGAAAAGATTATTATTAAAACAAGTATTTTAGGAATTATTACCAATGTATTTCTAGCAATTTTCAAGGCTATAATTGGTTACATTACAAATTCTATTGCTGTAATTTTGGATGCTATCAACAACATTTTAGATGCGTTATCATCTGTTGTTACTATTGCTGGAGCAAAGTTAGCCTTCTAAAGCACCAGATAAGAAGCATCCTATGGGCTATGGAAGGATTGAATATTTGAGTTCAATGATTGTGGCAGCAATTGTTTTATATGCTGGTATTACTTCATTGGTTGAATCAATAAAGAAAATAATTCATCCACAAGAAGCTGAATACAGTATTATTTCAATTGTTATCATCGCAGTAGCCGTAGTAGTGAAATTTATACTCGGGAAATACGTTAAGAGACAAGGTGAAAAAGTTGACTCTGGAGCATTAATCGCTTCAGGTGCAGATTCGATTTTCGATTCAATTCTATCATTATCTGTATTCATCTCGGCAATAATTTATATGATTTGGAGTATTTCGCTTGAAGCATATGTTGGGGTACTACTTTCTGGATTTATCATAAAAGCCGGTTTTGAAATGATGATGGAAACTATCAATCATATAATTGGTCAAAGACAAGATAAAGAGATTTCAAATAAAATAAAAGATCTAATTAATGACGAAAAACAGGTAATAGGAACTTATGATTTGATACTTTTTAATTATGGTCCCGATAAATACTACGCTACAGTTCATTTAGAACTTCCTGACACAATGTCTGTAGCTGAAGTAGATCAATTAACAAGAAGACTTCAATTGAAAGTTTACAAAAAAATGGAAATTATTTTAATTGGAGTAGGGGTAGATTCCTACAACACAAAAGACGATGAAACTTCTAGAATTAGGAATGACGTTCAAAAGCTTGTATTATCACATGATTGGGCATTACAGTTACATGGATTTTATATTGATATTGAACAAAAAAACATGAGGTTTGATGTAATTGTAAGTTTTGAAAAAGATTTTAAAGATGCAGTTGAAATTATAACTGATGAAGTGCAACAAAAGTATCCTGATTACAAAATACTTATGATTCCAGATATAGATATTACAGATGTTTAAAAGAAAAACGACTAATATTAGTCGTTTTTCTTAATTTATTCTAGATAATAATAATTTTACGATTTCGCTGTTATCATCTAATTTTATAGCTGGTATAGTTCCAACTTCTTCATTAGTTGTGCCATCTTCATTAAGACCTTGTCCAAGTGGATACTCCACGATTAATCCTGTGTTAGGAAGTGACTTGTAAGTGTGAACTATATTCAGACCATTTCCAGAAGTTGTTTCTCCTACAGTAGTTGCAAACTTCGTTCTGTTGGCTATTTGACACACGAAATCAGCACTGTTTCTGGTATTTTTGTTTTGTAATAAATACACATCGCATTTTTGTTCTTCTGATTTTTTTATTGCTAGTTTAAAATTAGTAATGTATTTTATACTTTTTTGATTATCGTTTATTTTGATGTTCGCCACATTTTCTGTAGTTTTAAAGCTGATACCATTTCTATCTAGAATGTTTTTTGAGATAATAGGTTGAGTTTTATTTGCGACATTAAACTCAACATTTATGTCTGATTTTAATAGAGGTTTGATTATCACATTAATCGCATAATCTAAATTATCGGAATCATTATCTCTCAAATCTATTATGATTTTATTTTTCTTTTTATTAGTTTTCAAGATACTGCTGAAAATTTGGGCGTCCTGTTGAATATTTACTGAATCAAAGTCTGATACTTTTACATATAATGCATCTTTGTAATTATCTATGGAATATGCTCTGAAAGTTTTTTCAGGAATTTCTTCAGTCAAATTAGAATATCTCTTCATTGATAAATTATTTAATATTTGATTGTGATTATCTTGTTGTAGAATTTCACTAAAAGTGTGTTTATCCGCTATTCTAACATTTGAATCATAGAGCTTTTTCAAAATACCATTGTACAAATCAACTACTTCTTGTGTCGACATTTCGTCTTTCTTCTTGCCTGATTCCAATTTTATTTTAGACTTAAAGTTGGGTTTTAAAGATAAAAAGTCGATATCTTTGTATTTTTTTGTTTGTGGTAAATTCATATATGAACTTTCAATTTGATTACATAACTCATCAAAATCTCTGAGTATGTATTTTTTGGGAATCATTTGACTGTACTCAGCTGGTCTAGAATTTATGTATTTGTAACCGAAAAAGCAAAAGATAAGTAATAAAACCAATAAAAATATTTTATTCGCAATTTTATTTCTTTTTCTTTGTTTATTCGCTCTATTATGTGATGTTTTCATTTCTCACCTCTTTTTAATCAGTATAATATAAAAAAAAGAAAGGGTCAATTGAATAAAATAGTAGAAATTGGGTATATAAATATAGAAAGAGAAAAAGAGGTTAGTTATGAATAATGTTTTACTGATAAATAGAATAATTCCTACAATTGATGACGATAGAATTTGCAACATTACTTTTGTAATTGCAGACATGCATTTACAAGAAGTTCACGATAAAATAATTAAGGTTATTGACTCATCAGAATATATGGATTTAAATAACACCGAAATAAATTACAATGGGTTTACTACCAAACAAAAGGCAAAATTGATTCCTGAAATCATGAAGGTATTGGTGGAAAATAATTTGAAAGTTTATGGTGTTTATGATTTGTATTCTTAAATTTATGGTAAAATGATTAACTAACAGTCACATAAATTAAATTATAAGGAGTATGATAAAATGAACAGAGAAGAATTATTAAAAAAAATTGACGAACAATTAGTTTTTGAATTACAATCAGGCTATGAATACAAACAAATGGCTTCTGAATTCAATGATATGGATTGGGATGGATTTGAACACTTCATGGAAAAGCAAGCTCATGAAGAATATGAACACGCTGAATACTTCAGACATTGGTTACAAGAAGTTGGATATAAGATTGAATATAAAACAATTGAAGCTCCAAAAGCTGACTACGATAAAGATGTATTAAGCATTTTTAAAGCGGCTTTAGAACACGAAAAAGAAGTTACAAGAAGAATCAGAGAATTATTTGATGCAGCTCATGAAATCAAATTCTATGAAGTATACACTCTTCTACAAAAATTTATTGACGAACAAATCGAAGAAGAAGCTACTTTTGATAATATCATAGCAAAACTTGAAAGAACTGAAAACAGTAATGCTGGTCTTGCAATATTAGATCACGAAATGGCACAAAGACAATAATTCTAGCAAATTAGTATAAAAGTCCCCGTAGGTTAATATTTTTTAACTTATGGGGACTTTGTTTTTTATTGAATCAAATATTTCTATTGTATTATTGCTCAATGTTCTATGGAGTCCATTGCTAATGCAACTTCGTTTAACATAGCTAAAAGAAGAGATTTATCTCTTAAAGAAATATTTTTTTTACTATATGACATGTCGATTCCGACTACACCATATACGTAATTTCCTTTTCTAATAGCAAAGTAGAGCCCTTTAGCACTAGAGAGCGTATTTGTAGTAGCTCCTGCACTTTCGTTGTTCAAATAAACCCACTGAGCTACAGTTTTTTCTGCTTCTGAAACATATGTGTTATTTGCGCTTTCATTATTTTCGGGATTATAAATTTTGGGAGCTTTAAGTTCATTATCCTTTATAGGATAAAAAACTATAACTCTATTCAATAATTTATAAAGATGATAACAAGTTTGATACATTATTTTATCGTAATTATTTGCTGACTGTAAACTTTGACTAATTTTAAATAAAATCTCAAAGTTATGAGACTGTTCAATAGCTAATAAATTTTCTTTTTTTAATTTGTTTTGCATTAAGCATATTATAAATGACACAATGCTCATAATTAAAAATATCATAAAATATTCTTTAGAGTTAATTATAAAGGAAAAGTAAGGCTCTAAAAAGAAATAATCAATTATCAGGATATTAATTATTGACGAAATTACATTATAAATTGGATGTTTCGTTGTAAATCCAACAATACATGTTGATAAAATGTAAACCAATACAATATTTGTTGTACTAAAATCAAGTTCAAAGAAGAAAAAAGACAACAGTGTTGATACTAGAATAATAGAAAAAGTAGTCAAAAAGTCTTCTATATCAAATTGAAACGGATTTTCAAGGTTTAGCTTTACTTTCTTAGGTTCTTGATTTGCATCTGGGATTATAAATATATCAAGTGTTGGATTTGTTTTTGTAATTGAATCAATGATTGTTGATTTTCTCAATAAAGATACTTTTTGAAGGGATCTTCCTAAAACTAATTTTGAAATACCGCTGACTTTTGCGTATTGACTTATCTGAAAAGCTACGTCATCTCCATATGTTGAAACTAGATTTGCTTTTAAATGTTTTGCAAGATTTATGTTAGCTTGTAAATCGTATTTTTCTTTTTGAGATAAAAACTTCAAATTTGATGTTTCAACAAATAATGCACTAAATTCTGCATGAAAAGACTTAGCCATTCTATAAGCAGTTCTAATTACTTTTTGATTTGTGGGTGAAGGGCTAATGCAGACTAAAATGTGTTCTTTTAAAAAAGGTCTATTTTTTTCATCAGTGTATAAATTTATACGATCAGCACATCTTCTCAGAGTTATTTCTCTCAACGAAACCAGGTTACCCTTTGTAAAAAAGTTAGCAAGTGCTTTTTGTGATTGCATCGTATTGTATATTTTCCCGCTTTTTAATCGTTGGAGCAACTGTTCAACTTCAATATCGATAATTTTTATATTATCAGCATTATCAAAAATATAATCAGGAATACGTTCATTTATCTTTATTCTCGTTATTGATTCGATGATATCATGAAGACTTTCTAAATGCTGAACATTTAATGTAGTATATACGTCGATGCCTGCTTTCAGCAACTCTTCTATATCTTGGTATCTTTTTTTATGCCTAGAAGTTGGAGCATTAGTGTGTGCTAATTCATCAACCAATACAATTTGAGGCTTTCTTTTAATAATAGAATCTAAATCTAATTCATAAAAAACATGATTTTTGTATGTGATTTTTTTGTTTTCTACTCTCTGCAAACCATTTATTAAATCAAGCGTATCTTTTCTGTCGTGAGGTTCGATATATCCAATTACAACATCTGCTCCATCCAAGTCTTTTTCATGTGCATATTTTAGCATACTGTAAGTTTTTCCTACGCCAGCACAATAGCCAAAGAATATGGTTAATTTTCCTTTTTTATCCATAAAATCATCTCCTAGAAAACTCTATCAGATATAGTTTACTATAAATACAATCGAATTTTTGCTTTAGCTTAAATTTTAATGCGATTTTAATATTGCAGTGGCTTTTTTTAAAACCATTTTAAGGTCTATGATGATATACTCATTTTACAGTTTAATAAATAGGAGGCGCTATATATGAAAGATATCATTATGATACTAATTTTACTTTTATCATTTTTGATGTTGAAATATTTTGTATATATGATAGATCGTATTATAAATAAGAAATAAAATAGGGAGGATTTTATGATATTTATATCAATATTAATATTAGGAATTATTTGTTATCTTTTTTATGCTTTAATTAATCCTGAAAAATTTTAGGGTTTTAAATTGGAGGTAAATTATGGAAGGAATAAAAAATGAAAAAGATTGTATGTATGAATTTAGTTTAATAATAAAACACAAAGTTGATTTAGGAAAATACGATGAATGCTTAGAGTTAATTTATAAAAAAATGGCTGAGTTTCCTCATGATCCAGTACCACATAATTTATTGGGAATATTGATGGAGATTAAAGGCAATCATCTTTTAGCAATGAAACACTTAAGAGCTGCTTGGGCTCTAGATCCTAGTTACACACCTGCTAGTATTAATTTAGATAATATGGGTTCAAATGGATCGAGAAAATTATATGTGTTTTCATAAGATTTTTAATTTAAGAAGGAGAAATTATGTTTCAAATATTGATAACATTACTGATATTTTTAATTATTATATTTCCGATTGGAAATTATTTGTATAAGATAACTGTTAATAAACAAACTTGTTTGGATTTTATCTTTGACAGATTTGATTCATTAATTTTTAAAGTATTAAAAATAGATAAAAATGATATGGATTGGAAACAATATGCAAAAACTTTATTGTTAGTTAATGCATGTTTGGTATTTGTTGGATACCTAGTACTAAGAGTTCAATCATTTAATTTATTTAATCCAAATAAAATACAGGCAATGGAAGAATCATTAAGTTTTAATACTATTATATCTTTTATGACTAATACTAATTTACAACATTATTCTGGGGAATCTGGTTTATCCTATTTTTCTCAAATGTTTGTAATTACAATGATGATGTTTACTTCAGCAGCTACAGGATATGCTGCATGTGTTGCAATGATAAGAGGTATTTTAGGTAAAAAAATGGGTAATTTTTATGTTGACTTTATTAAAATAATAACTAGATTTTTATTACCAGCCTCGATTATAGTAGGAATAATATTAGTATCACAAGGAGTTCCTCAAAATCTAAATAGTAATATGATAGTAAGTACAATTGAAGGGAAAAACCAACAAATTGCATCTGGACCAGTGGCGGCATTGGAATCAATTAAACATTTGGGGACAAACGGAGGAGGTTTTTTTGGAGCGAACTCTTCAACACCTTTTGAAAATCCAAATATCATTTCAAATATAATCGAATTACTATCTATGATGATATTGCCAGCATCGTGTATCTTTATTTTTGGTAAAATGGCTTATGATAATTCAAAAGAAAAAGCCACAAACAATGATGATCACAAAAGTATAAAATCAATTAATAGAAAGCATATATTAATTGGTACAGAAGGAAGAACTGTATTTGTAGCGATGTCGATATTGTTTTTAATAGGATTGGGAATTTGTTATTTCACTGAAAGTCACGGAATTAATGGAGCCACACTTTCAGGAATTTCACAAAATCTTGGAAATATGGAAGGAAAAGAAATGCGTTTTGGTATCTCTCAATCTACTTTATTTACCACCGTAACAACTTCTTTTACAACAGGTACAGTAAATAATATGCATGATACACTTACACCTCTAGGGGGAATGGTTCCTCTTATTAATATGATGATGAATGTAGTATTCGGAGGTGCTGGAGTCGGACTAATGAATATGTTAATATATGCCATTTTGGCGGTTTTCATTTGTGGACTAATGATAGGAAAAACTCCGGAATACTTGGGTAAAAAAATAGAAGGAAACGAGATGAAATTAGCTGCCTTATCAATAATAATACATCCTTTATTAATTTTAGGGTTTTCAGCTTTAGCTGTTAGTGTTAATGGTGGAGTACAAGGAATAACTAATCCTGGATTTCATGGGTTGAGCCAAGTGCTTTATGAATTTTCTTCCTCAGCGGCAAATAATGGTTCAGGGTTTGAAGGCTTATCAGATAATAATCTTTTTTGGAACATAACTTGCGGATTAGTAATGTTTTTGGGGAGATATTTATCCATAATAATTCAGCTAGCTATAGCTGGTAGTTTATCTAAAAAAGTTAATGTTAACGAAACTATAGGAACATTAAAAACTGATAATCTTACTTTCTCAATAATTATAGTCATTGTTGTTTATATATTTTCTGCATTAACTTTCTTGCCGGTTCTTGCATTAGGACCAATAGCAGAGTGGTTGACCTTATAGGAGGAGTTATGAGTAAAAATAAAAAAACAAAATTTGTGACAAACGATATATTAAAATCATCCATAAAAGGAGCTTTTTTAAAACTAAATCCAAAATATATGGTAAAAAATCCGGTAATGTTCGTCGTTGAAATAGGATTTTCCATATGTTTATTACTTGCTTTCTTTCCGGGACTATTTGATGATGGAAGTAGAAATTCTAACATTTATAATGGCTTAGTGTCTGTTATTTTATTTATAACATTAGTTTTTGCTAATTTTGCAGAATCTGTTGCAGAAGGTAGAGGTAAAGCTCAAGCAGAAAGCCTTAAGAAAACAAAAAAAGATACGAAAGCAAGATGTATATTGGAAAATGGCGAAGAAATAGAAAAATCAAGTAATGAGTTAAAAAAAGGAGATATTGTTTTAGTAAAGTCAGGCGAAATAATTCCTAATGACGGCGAAATAATAGAAGGAATTGCAAGCATAGATGAATCCGCTATTACTGGTGAATCTGCTCCTGTTACAAAGGAAAGTGGGGGAGATTTCTGTTCAGTTACAGGTGGAACTTTGGTAGTTTCTGACTGGATAAAAGTGAAAATTACTTCTGAACCAGGAGAGTCTTTCTTGGATAAGATGATATCTCTTGTAGAAGGAGCATCAAGACAAAAAACTCCTAATGAAATAGCACTTAACACTCTGCTAGTTTCTCTAACTATAATTTTTATTATTGTAATAATAACTCTATATCCAATAGCTGTTTATGCTAATGTTAAAGTATCAGTATCAACTTTAATTGCTTTATTAGTCTGCTTGATACCTACAACTATAGGAGCACTATTGAGCGCTATAGGAATTGCTGGAATGGATCGTGTAACTAGATTCAATGTAATAGCAATGTCAGGAAAAGCTGTTGAATCATGCGGAGATGTTGACACAATGATTTTGGATAAAACAGGAACTATAACTTTTGGAAATAGGCTGGCTAGTGATTTTATAAATTTAGATGGCATCCATAAGTCAGATCTTATTGATTACTCTTGTATTGCATCTCTAAAAGATGATACACCTGAAGGTAAATCAACAGTAGAATTGGCAAGAAAATTAGGATCAAAAGTTATTTTTGATGACTACAATGACGCATCATTTGTGGAATTTACAGCGTCAAGTAAGATGAGTGGTGTAGATCTAAAAAATGGAACTTCAATTCGAAAAGGTTCAGGAGATGCCATAATTAAATTAATAAGAGATAAAGGGGGAAAAATTCCAGGGGATTTAGAAACAAAAATTAGTGGCATATCTAAATTGGGTGGAACCCCATTAGTTGTTTGTGTTGATAATGTAATCTACGGCATTATCTATTTAAAAGACACTGTAAAACCAGGTTTAAGGGAAAGATTTGAACGATTAAGAAAAATAGGTATTAAAACTATAATGTGTACTGGAGACAATCCATTAACAGCTGCGACAATAGCGGCAGAAGCTGGCGTCGATGGGTATATTGCAGAATGTAAACCTGAAGATAAGATAGAAGCTATAAAAAAAGAACAATCGCTAGGTAAGATTGTAGCAATGACGGGAGATGGCACAAATGATGCTCCAGCATTGGCTCAAGCAGATGTTGGGATAGCAATGAATAGTGGAACAACTTCTGCAAAAGAAGCTGCTAATATGGTAGATTTGGATTCAAATCCAACAAAAATTTTGGAAGTTATAGAAATAGGAAAGCAATTACTGATAACTAGAGGATCATTAACGACATTTTCTATTTCAAATGATATAGCCAAATATTTTGCAATAATACCAGCGATTTTTACAGTAGCAATTCCAAAAATGAAAGTATTAAATATTATGTCATTGAGTACACCATCAAGTGCAATTATATCAGCATTGATATTTAATGCTATAATTATTCCTTGTTTAATACCTTTAGCCATGAGAGGGGTAAAATATGAACCTATGTCAGCATCAAAAATGTTAGGTAAGAATATGCTTATATATGGTTTAGGAGGAATAATTTGTCCGTTCATTGGAATAAAAATAATAGATATTTTGGTTAGCCCATTGTTAACTTTACTTGGGGTTTAAAAGGAGAAATTAATGAAGTTTTTGAAAAAAATTAAAAAAGCTTTTATTGTATCGTTATTTATGTTTGTTTTGTGTGGAGTTATTTATCCTTTCTTTCTTACAGGAATAAGTCAACTCATTTTTTCCAAACAAGCTAATGGAAGTTTAGTAAGTTACAATAATAAAGTTGTAGGCTCAAAGTTAATAGGTCAAGAATTTACAGATCCTAGGTTATTTCATTGCAGACCATCTGCAGTTAATTATAATGTATTTACAGGAAATAAACATGAAGCAATATCTTCTGGTAGTGAAAATTTAGCTGTAAGTAATCCAGAATTAAAGCAAAGAATTAGCCAAGATACTAATAAATTATTACTTGAAAATCCATCAATAAAAAAATCTGATATTCCAGAAGATATAATAACACAATCAGCATCTGGTCTAGATCCACATATATCTATAAAAGCTGCAAATATTCAAGTTGACAGAATAGAAAAAAACACTGGATTATCTAAAAAAGTTATTGAAGAATTAATTAAAAAGAATACTAAATATAAACTATTTGGCATTTTTGGAGAAAACACTGTTAATGTACTTGAACTAAATATTGACTTGATTAAAGAGTTGAAAAAATAATTATAGGTATATGATATAAAACTAGGTCCCACATATAGAAAATTTTGTCAGAGACCTAGTTTTTTTAATTCTATTTTAAATAGATATTGTATAATATAGAGGGGTGAAAAATGAATGACAACACAAGAATATTAATAATAGAAGATGACAGAGCAGTTAGAAATCTAATTTCTAATACTTTAAAAATAAATAGATTTAATTATGATTTAGCTGTAAATGGTAGTGAAGCACTATTGTTATTTACTACGAACAAATACGATATAGTTTTTGTAGATTTAGGGTTACCTGATATTGACGGAATTGATCTTATTAAAAAATTCAGAGAGTTTTCAACTACTCCGATTATTGTAATAAGTGCGAGGAGTAACGACGAAGATAAAATAGAAGCATTAGATGCAGGAGCTGATGATTTTTTAACTAAACCATTTAATGTTGAGGAATTATTGGCTAGAGTTCGCTCTACGATAAGGCGTTTAAATTATTCTGAAAATAATAGAATAGATAATAATGTAACATTTGAGAATGGTGATATAAAAATTGATTATCCTTCAAGAAGTGTGTTTGTTAAAGGAGAAGAAATCCATTTAATGCCAATTGAATACAGTTTATTATGTTTACTATCCAAAAATATAGGTAAAGTTCTTACTCATCAATATATTTTAAAAACTATTTGGGTGAATTATTTAGATTCCGATTTATCTTCATTAAGAGTTTATATGACTTCTCTTAGGAAAAAAATAGAAAAAGTATCTTGTGAGAAGTATATTCAAACTCATATAGGCGTAGGATATAAAATGATAAGGGTTAATAAGTCAGATTCGGAGAAATAATATGATTGAAAAAGCTAAAGATTCAATATTAGTTTGTATATCTGATGCAAAGTCAAATAGCTTGGTAATAAAGAAAGCCAACGAAATAGCTAGTAAAGAAAACGCAAGGCTTATTGCATTATATGTTTGCGATAGAAATGATTACCAAAAAAAACAAGAAAAAGGATTTTTACAACAAAACTTAGATTTAGCTGAAAGTATCGGAGCCATGATTGAAATAATTTATGATGATGATATTGCGGCTCAAATAGTTAATTTTGCAAAGTTATACAGAGTAAAAAAAATTGTTCTGGGGAGAAACAACAACCAGACGAATTTTTTTATATTAAATAAAAGCATCTGTGATGAAGTGATTGAAAAGATTGAGGATATAGACATTCATATCGTTCCTTTTTACGAGGATTTTTCAATTAAACGATTTGAAACTAATAAAAACATCATTCGAGATGTATTTATTAGTTTATTTATATTGATTTTATGCACATTAGCTGGTTATGTATTTTATTTTTATAAATTTGGTGAATCAAATATTATAATGATATATATATTAGGAGTGTTTTTTATAGCGCTTATAACGTATAATGAAATTTTAAGTATGACGGCATCGATAATTTGTGTTTTAGCTTTTAATTTTTGTTTTACTGAGCCAACTTTGAGTTTTTCTTTTTATAATAAAAATTATATAATAACATTTTTAGTTTTATTGATAGTCTCATTTTTGACGAGTAAATTAGCTAGTCGTATAAAAAAAAGTGCAGAAAATTCATCTAATATGATATACATTACTAAGTTATTATTAGAGACAAATCAGATGTTACAATCTAAAATAACGAAATCTGAAATAATTGAAACAGGATGTAATCAGTTATCGAATCTATTAAAAAGAAATATTAAATATTATGATATATTAGATAATGAAATTCAAAAGCCATTAAAATTTTGTTATAATTCTGTAAAGGATAATGAAATTTCGGATCCGGAAGAAGAAAAGGAAATAGTAGAATGGGCTTATTTACACAATAGTAATGCTGGGGCTACTACCAGATATTTACCAGAGGCTAAGTATCTGTATTATACTATAAGAAATAATACAAATGTTTATGGAATAATTGGTATATATTTATACAAGGACAGGTTGGATTCGGTTGAAAACAAAATCTTATTAGCTATTCTAGGAGATATGTCACTAGCACTTGAGAAGGAAAAAGTGATTGAGGATAAGAATAGAGCAAACTTGAAAATAAAAGATGAGCAATTTAAGACCAATCTATTACGATCTATATCACATGATTTGAGAACACCTTTAACCACTATTTGTGGGGATTCGGATATATTGCTAAATAATTATAAAAACTTGACTGAATCAATGAAATTAGAACTATTTCAAGATATTTATGATGATTCTCAATGGCTGTTAAATCTGATAGAAAACATACTATCTATTACTAGAGTAGAAGAAGGAAGGATGAAGCTAAAAATTGAACCACAAATTGTTGAAGAAGTAATTGATGAAGCTTTAAAGCATATAAATAGAGATAAAAGAAAACACAATATAAATGTTGATATTGAAGATGAATATTTGATGGCAAACATGGACGTAAGGCTAATTATTCAAGTAATCATAAACTTGGTAGATAATGCTATAAAATATACAGATGAAGGATCAAATATTCTGATTAAAGCTTTTAAAAAGGACGAAAATACAATAATACAAATTTGTGATGATGGAAATGGTATAAGAGATAATGATAAGGAAAAAATATTTCGAAAATTTTATACATCCAATGATAAAATATCTGACAATAAAAGAAGTATAGGTTTAGGGTTATATCTATGTAAGATCATAGTAGAAGCACATGGCGGGTCAATAAAAGTTGAAGACAATAAGCCCAAAGGAGCAATATTTACTTTTAATCTCAAAGCATTATAAAATAATAAATTAATACCGTTATATAAGGATTTATGAAAATTTTTAAAGTTTTGATATAATCAATTATACACTATATGGAGGTGAACATGAAAATAATTAATTCTGATTTGGAAAAAATTGCTTTTTTGAAAGAACAATATCCTGATGAATCTCTACCAGAAATTGCTTTTTGTGGAAGAAGTAACGTTGGTAAATCATCTTTTATTAATTCTATTTTGGATAGAAAAAATCTAGCTAGGACTTCTTCTAAACCAGGGAAAACGCGTACGGTAAATTTTTACAATGCAAATAATGAGTTTAGATTAGTTGATTTACCAGGATATGGGTATGCGCAAACATCAAAATCTGAAAAGAAAAAATGGGCTCAAGTTATTGAAACTTATTTAAATAATAGAAGAAATTTGTACGAAGTGTTTTTGATTGTGGATATTAGACACAAACCAACCGTTCAAGATAAGGAAATGTACAACTGGATTATCCAAAGTGGATTTTGTGGGTTTGTAATAGCTACAAAATTAGACAAAATCGGCAAAACCATGATTAAGAAGAATTTGAACATAATAAAAAAAGAACTCAACATAGATGATGATAATCTCATCTACGAATACAGTTCAACTTCCAAAACAAATAAAAAAGCTGTTATGGAACAGCTTGAAATGATTTTAAAATACGGTAGTGGAATTGAAGAATAAAAGTAAGTAAACCCCAAGTAATTGGGGTTTTGTTTTTAAATATTTTGTGTGTGACAATAATTTTATGTCATGTATGAATTATTATTGCCAATCATATAATTTTGTTGGATTATTCAACAACAGAGAAGTCGTCTTTTCCAGCGCCACAAATTGGGCAAACCCAATCTTCAGCTAAATCTTCGAAAGCTGTTTGTGGTTGAACACCTGCGTCTGGATCTCCTTCAGCTGGATCATAAATATATCCACATACGTCACATACATATTTTTTCATGTTTAATTTCCCCCTTTAAGATAATTACCTGTTATCAGGTACAAATTATATATACCCACTGTAAAAATTTCTAATCATTTTTCTGATTTTATTGATAAATTAAATATTTAATGATAAGTTGTTAAATTTATTGAACATATGGGTATATAAATATTGGGTGATAATATGTATATGTTTAAGAGACAATTTGTCAGCGATAGGACAATTGCTACTAAAAATATTCATACTATGCTCAGACTATTAAGAAAAGTTGTACCAGATGATGAACTACTTTATGATATACGATTAATAACTAATGAATTGATTTTTAATGGACTAGAACATGGTAACCAGTTTGATATAAATAAGAAAATAACTTTCAAAATAAAATTAAATGATGATTCGATAAAAATATGTGTACAGGACGAAGGTACAGGGATTGATTATTGTTCGAACAGTTATTTTAATAATGATATTTATGTCAGAGGTAGAGGATTATTTATAGTAAGTAAATTGGCTGACGAATTAAAAATTAAAGAGAATTGTGTTGAAGCAAAGCTATTAGTAAGACCTAATTAATTAGTGATCTAATAGCTTGTTTTATTGCAAAAAATTATTAAATGTGATTTTACACAAATTTTTCTTTTATTTTTTTCAATTTATGATATAATGAAGTGTCACAAATTAGAGGGAAGTGGAATTTTGAAAAGAGAAGATGTAAGAAACGTAGCAATTATTGCCCATGTTGACCATGGTAAGACAACTTTGGTAGATGGGTTATTAAAAACAAGTGGTATTTTTAGAGAAAATCAAGACGTACAAGATCGTGTAATGGATAGTAATGATATAGAACGTGAAAGAGGAATTACTATTCTTTCTAAAAACACTGCAATTGACTACAAAAATCATAAAATTAATATTATAGATACTCCGGGTCACGCTGACTTCGGAGGAGAAGTAGAACGTGTATTGAAAATGACGAGTGGAGTGGTGTTGGTAGTAGATGCTTTTGAAGGACCTATGCCACAAACAAAATTTGTATTGAAAAAAGCTTTTGAATTAAATTTACCTACAATTATTTGTATCAATAAAATTGACAGAAAAGAAGCTAGGGTAGATGAAGTAGTAGATGAAATTTTGGATTTATTTATTCAATTAGATGCAGATGAATCCTATTTGGATTCTCCATTTGTATTTGCTTCTGCAAGGGAAGGATTTGCAACTGACGATTTGGAAGAAAGACCAGAAGATATGACTGCTTTATTGGACAAAATCATAGACTACATTCCAGCTCCAGAAGGAGAAGAAGATGCACCGTTCAAGCTTTTGATTTCTACAACTGATTTTAGCGATTACGTTGGTAGAATTGGAATTGGTAAGATTGAACAAGGTAAAGTAAAAGTTAATGATAGCTGTGTTATAGTAAATTACAATAATCCAGATAAGAAAAAGAAGATTAAAGTAACTAAGATTTACGAATTCGATGGATTAAACAGAGTCGAAGTTAATGAATCTAAATTCGGTTCTATCGTAGCCTTGACTGGTGTAGAGGGAATAGAAATTGGAGACACATTAGCAAATGAAGAAGATTGTGAACCTATTGAATTTGTAAGCATCTCAAGTCCTACGTTAGCGATGAATTTCTCAGTTAATAATTCTCCATTCGCTGGCAGAGATGGAAAGTTTGTAACAAGTAGACAAGTTCGTGCTAGATTGTACAAAGAATTAGAAACGGATGTAAGTCTAAAAGTTGAAGATACTGATTCTACAGATACTTTTAGAGTTAGTGGTAGAGGAGAACTTCACTTATCTGTTTTGATAGAAAATATGAGACGTGAAGGATTTGAATTCCAAGTTTCAAAACCTGAAGTTTTATTCAAAAAAGATGAAGATGGAAAAGTTCTTGAACCAATTGAAATAGTTACGATTGACGTCGAAGAAGGATTTGTCGGTACTGTAATTGAGAAATTGGGAACAAGAAAAGGTGAGTTGCAAGATATTTCAAATACTTCTAGCGGATATACAAGGCTTACTTTTGAAATTCCTTCTAGAGGTCTTATTGGATATCGTCAAGAGTTTTTGAGCGATACAAAGGGTAATGGAGTTATCAACACAGAACTTAAAGGATATGAGCCATATAAAGGCGAAATTCCTAAACGACAATTAGGTTCATTGATTTCATTTGATACAGGAGTTGCTACAGCTTATGGATTAAATTCAGCACAAGACAGGGGAATTTTATTCGTACAACCTCAAGATGAAGTATATGAAGGAATGGTTGTAGGATCTAATGCAAAAGGATTGGATATTGAAGTAAATATTTGTAAGAAAAAAGCACAAACAAATATCAGATCATCCGCAGCAGATGAATCATTAAAACTATCTCCTCCAAAAATCATGAGTTTGGAAGAAATGATGGAATTTGTTGAAGAAGATGAATTAATTGAAATTACTCCTCATCATTTGAGATTGAGAAAGAAGATTTTGGATACTCAATTAAGATACAAATCAAAAAAATATAATAAATAATTTTAGCGGGAATTTATCAGCTGATAAGTTCCCTTTTTTTAATTTAAAATTTTTAAAATAAAATTAACAATAAAATTGAATTGTCGAGAATAAACACTAACATTAATGGGTATATAATGTATATAAAAATATAAAGTATCATGGTTTTTCTATTTAATTAGTATAGGGATATGTATTAGAAGTTTAATTAAAAAAAACATTTGCTTTAGTTAGAAAAAGCGTGTATACTTAAATTATCAAATGCATTATATTATATTTTGTTGATGGGTAAAGGTTACCCAAAAAAATTTTAAGGAGTAAAACTATGGCTGAAATTAATATCAAGGATAACACATTAAATGAGTTTTTCGATGCAATTATGATGTTAAACGGAAAAGAGGAGTTGCAACGTTTTTTTGAAGACGTTTGCACTATGAGAGAGTTACATTCAATTTCACAAAGATTAGAAGTAGCAAAATTACTCAAGATAAGAAAAACTTATAGCGAAATTGAAAAAGATACTGGCGCATCTACTGCGACCATTAGTAGAGTTAATAGATCTTTACAAAACGGTGCTCAAGGTTATGAACTTGTACTAGATACTTTAATAGCAAGAAATTTGGAAGAAAAAAGAAAAAGAAAACAAAAATAACTTTTTATCCGCAAACTTTATTTTGCGGATTTTTTACTATGATAGAACATTTTGGGTATATAGTAAATAAGGGGTGATTTAATGAAAATTACATTTTTAGGAGCTGCACAAGAGGTAACAGGATCTTGTTATATTGTGGAGACTGAAAAACACAAATTTATGGTTGACTGCGGATTGTTCCAAGGAAGTAAAGAGTTAGAACAAAAAAACCATGATGAAATAGACTTTAGTGAAGCGGAGTTTATGATTTTGACTCATGCTCATATTGATCATACAGGAAGAATTCCATTTTTATATAAAAATGGATTTAGAAAGCCAATCTACTGCACAAAAGCTACAAAAGATTTGGCAGAGATAATGCTAATGGATAGTGCCAAGATTCAAGAGAGTGATGTTGAATGGGAAAATAGAAAAAGACAAAGATCAGGAAAAAAACTTTTAAGTCCACTTTATACTACGATAGATGCAATGAGTTGTATTTCATTATTTCAAGGGCGTTACTATGATGAGGTAGTTAAAATAAATGAGGACATAAGAGTTGTTTTCAGAGATGCAGGTCACATGCTTGGTTCGTCAAGTCTAGAAATATTTATCACTGAAAATGGAAAGACTACAAAAATTATTTTCTCAGGAGATATAGGGACTTCAAATAATCCTATTTTAAACAATCCATATGTTTTATCTGGTTGCGATTATTTAGTTATGGAATCCACTTATGGTAATAGAATCCACGAACCTTACAAAGAAAGTGTACACTCTTTAATTGAGATAATTGAAAAAGTATCATCAAGAGGTGGAACTGTAATTATTCCTAGTTTTGCAGTTGGAAGAACTCAAGAAATCATTTATGAACTAAACAGTTATTACGATTATCAAATAAAAAATCATTATGAGAAGAAAGTCCCAGTATACGTAGATAGTCCTATGGCTCTCGAAGCGACAAAAGCATTTATGAAAAATACCGATTTGTTTAATCAAAAAGCAAAAGATTATATTTCAAGTGGAGATAATGTATTCGAATTCGAAAACTTACATTACGTTAAAAATGTAGACGAATCAAAAATGCTTAATAGCGTAAAATTCCCTAGGGTAATTATTTCTTCTAGCGGAATGGCTACAGCTGGACGTGTTCGTCACCATTTGAAACACAATTTGTGGGATGAAAAAAACGCAGTTGTTTTTGTTGGATATCAAGCGCAAGGATCACTTGGAAGAATTTTATTAGATGGTATAGATGAAGTTAAACTTTTTGGCGAAACAATAAAAGTCAACGCTGAAATATATAATTTGGGTGGATTTTCAGGTCATGCTGATCAAAACAATCTTATGGATTTTGTAGACAATATGAAAGTAAAGCCTAAGAAAATCTTCATAACTCATGGTGAAAATGAAGGTGCAGAAACTTTATCTAATTTGTTAAAAGAAAAGTATGATGTTGAGACTGTTATCCCAGAAATTTATTCAACAGAAGAATTTGAAGCGGGAAATTACAATATAGAACAAGAAATATCTACAAACCGAGAAAATAATGATTTGTATGACGAATTAGAAAAGATAAAGAAAAAAATCGATCGATTGTATGAAAATAAAGAATTATTCGACCATAAAAATATGGATTCTGAAGAATACAATCAACTTAACAATCAAATTTTAGATTTGAAGAATAAAATCATGACAATAAACATGATAACTGGAGAATAAGTCTGTATAAAAGGCTAATTAAATAGCTGGGAGAAAATATGGAAAAATATTTTTATCAGGGAAATAATGAAATGGATGTATATTTGTTTCATGAAGGAAACAATAATAATTTGTACAAATTTTTAGGATCTCATATTTACTCAGATGGATTTGGAACCTACACCAGATTTTTGGTGTGGGCTCCTAATGCTAAGCACGTAAATTTAGTTGCAGATTTCAATGATTGGGACGATTATTCACTTCCGCTTCAAAAATTACACGACGAACAAATCTGGGAGATTTGTATTAGAGATGTTAAAATCTTTGATTCATATAAGTACAGAATAGTAACACAAGATTCAGAAGTTTTATATAAAGCGGATCCATTTGCTTTTCATAGCGAATTAAAACCTAAAACAGCAAGCAAGGTTTATGACATTGATGGTTATAAATGGAATGATAAAAAATGGCTCACAAAAAGAGAAAAAACAGATATATTTCACAGTCCTATGAGTATCTACGAAATAAATCTTTCTTCATGGCGAAAACATGATGAAAATTATCTCTCCTACTTTCAATTAGCAGATGAACTTGTATCTTATCTCAAAGAAATGAATTACACACATGTTGAATTTATGCCCTTAATGGAACATCCATTTGATGGATCATGGGGATATCAACTTACGGGTTTTTTTGCAGCGACATCTAGATTTGGTTGTCCAAAAGATTTGATGTATTTGATTGACAAATTACACCAGAATGATATTGGAGTTATCATGGATTGGGTACCGGCTCATTTTTGTAGAGATGATTTTGGACTTAGAAAATTTGACGGAAGTAATTTATTCGAAAAATCTGACCAATACTTAGCTGATAATGATCAATGGGGAACGTTGAACTTTGACTTTTTCAAAAAAGAAGTGGTAAATTTTCTTATATCTTCTGCATTATTTTGGCTCAAATACTATCATTTGGATGGAATAAGGGTTGATGCAGTTGCTTATATGATTTATTTGAACTTTGCTGGGAAAGATATCAAAAACGAAGATGGCGGCTATGAGAACAAGGAAGCTATCGAATTTATTAAAAAATTAAATCAAACAATCAAACAAGAATTTCCAAGTGCTTTTGTCATTGCAGAAGAATCAACTTCATGGCCAAATGTTACGAAGTCTGTAGAAAAAAATGGACTTGGTTTTGATTTTAAGTGGAATATGGGTTGGATGAATGACATAATCAAATACATGAAGATGGATCCAATCTTCAGGAAAGACCATCATAATTTATTAACTTTTTCGATAATGTACGCCTTTAATGAAAATTACATCCTTCCATTTAGTCACGACGAAGTAGTCCACATGAAAAACTCAATGATTGGTAAAATGCCTGGAACTTACGATGATAAATTCGATCAAATAAGACTTTTGTATTCGTTTATGTTTGCTCATCCAGGTAAGAAACTTTTATTTATGGGTAATGACATAGGACAATTTGATGAGTGGAATGAATACAAAGACATCACGTGGGAAGTTTTGGAATACGAGAAACATCAACAATTAAAACATTTCATGCAAGATTTGAATAAATTTTACAGAGATAATAACGAGTTTTATGATTTGGATACTAGCTATTCAGGTTTTCAATGGGAAGATGTGAACAACGCAAATGAATCTTTGATTATTTTCGAGAGAATAAATTCTAAAAACGAAAAAATTATTTGTATTTTTAATTTTACACCTGTAAAAAGAGAGAAATATCCTGTAGGTGTCGATTGTTATGCGCTTTATTCAGTTGTACTTAATTCTTCAATGAAAAAATATGGTGGTAATTTGCTAAGGAATAAACCTTATTATTCCAAAAATAATGGACATAACGACAGAAAATTTTCAATAAAAGTTGATATAGAACCATTTTCTGCGATGTTTATAAAATTAAATAAACTTAGAAATATCAATATAAAATAGGAGGGCGTATGAAGGCGCGAAATAGAGTTGTCGCTATGCTTTTAGCGGGAGGACAAGGTTCAAGACTAAAAGCATTGACAAAAAATGTTGCAAAACCAGCAGTTTCATTTGGTGGAAAATATCGAATAATTGATTTTGCTTTGAGTAATGCTGCAAATTCAGATATAAGAGATGTAGGAATATTAACACAATACAAACCATTCAAATTAAATTCACATTTAGGAAATGGATCTAGTTGGGACTTATCCAGAAATTCTGGCGGTTTAAGAATTTTATCTCCATTTGCCACAGAAAGTGGTGGTAATTGGTATGAAGGTACAGCCAATTCTATTTACGAAAATATGAATTACTTGGATGAATTGGATGCAGAATATGTTGTTATTTTATCTGGTGATCATATTTACAAAATGGATTACAATAAAATTTTAAAATATCATAAGGATAAGAATAGCGAACTTACAATAGCAGTAATGGAAGTAGATTGGAGCGAAGCTAGTAGATTCGGTATTATGAATACCGATGAAGATGGGAAAATTGTTGAATTTGAAGAAAAACCCAAAAATCCAAAAAGTAATTTGGCTTCTATGGGAATATATATTTTCAATTGGCATACTTTAAAAAATTATTTGATCGAAGACAATGAAGATAAGAATTCTAAGCACGATTTTGGAATGAATATAATTCCTAAGATTATAAATGATGGACTAAATGTTTTTGCATGGAAATTTGATGGCTACTGGAAAGATGTGGGAACTGTAAGAAGTTACTGGCAGGCTAATTTGGATTTATTAAATCCTGATAATAGACTTGACTTGTACGATACTAATTGGAGAATTTACACAAAAAACAGAAATCTTCCTCCTCATTATGTTGATGAAGTTGCAGAGGTCAAAAAATCTTTAATTAATGAAAATTGTTTGATTTACGGAAATGTGAACAATTCCGTTTTGTTTTCTTCGATAACTGTAGAAAAGAATGCAGAAGTTCATGATTCTGTTATTTTAAGCGATACCGTTATCAAAAAAGGTGCAAAACTTTACAACTGTGTAGTCGCAGAGTCCATGACTATTGAAGAAAATCAAGTAATTGGTGAAGAAAACTCCGACAAAATCTTCTTGGTTAGCGAAGATGGAATTGAAGAGTGTTAGGAGGAATTTATGCAAAATTGTATTGGAATTATATACGGCGGAAAAAGCAGACAAGATTTTGGTTATTTAACAGATTCTAGACCAGAATATATGCTTCCTTATGGAGCAAGATATAGAATTATAGATATTGCATTGAGTAACTTTGCAAACAATGAATTTTCAAATGTTGTTTTGTATGGTGGCAAAATTATGAGGTCTACTCTTGATCACTTGGGAAATGGTGAAAGTTACGAATTGAACAGAAGACGAAATGGACTTGTTATATTTCCTCCAACTTTTGAAAATGCAGGTAAGGAAATTGTAGCTTATAATGAAACTAAAGATTTTTATTTGAGATCTAAAGAAGATGAGTTGTACTTCTACGATCCAATGGTTATTTTTAGAGAAGATTTTTCGGTTTCTCATGATAGATTTATAAAAGAAGATTTGGACATATTATTGTTCTGCAAAAAGATGGATAATGCAACGGGATTATTCATCGGTGAGACTAGATTAAACTTGGATGATGAAGGCAATCTAATCAGCATAGGAACAAATCAAGGAGTCGATGATGAATTTAATTTGATGACTAACATCGGTTACATGAAAAAAGAAGTCTTTTTGAATTTGATTCACGATGCAGCTAAAAATTCTAATTCTAATGAATTAATTGATGTTATTATTTCTAATTTGGATAAATTAAAAATCGGTGTGTACATGATTGACGGATATGTTGAGGTAATCAGAAATTTGACGCAATTTTACGATGCGAATTTGAAATTATTGAATGCCGATATTTACAATAATGTATTTTTCAAAAATGGATTGTTGTTAACAAAATCAAAAGACGAGCCGTCAGCATTGTATGGTGATTCTGCTTGTGTGAAAAATTCATTGATAGCAAACGGAGTCAAAATAGATGGTAAAGTAGAAAACTCAATTATTTTTAGAGGCGTAGAAATTCAAGAGGGTTCTGTTATCAAAAATTCCGTTATTTTCGAGAGAACTGTTATAGAAAAAAATGCAGTAGTTGTAAATACGATTACTGATAAAGGAGTTTTGATAAAAGAAAATGTAACTGCGGTTGGTAATCCAAATTATCCGTACGAATTAAAAAAGAATGCAATATTAGAAGATAAATAGGGGAAAGTAAATGAAGATTTTATATTGTGCAGCAGAGGCTGATCCGTTTATAAAAACTGGTGGACTTGCAGATGTTGCAGGCACACTTCCACTTGAAATGAAAAAGCAAGGTCATGATGTGAAAGTGGTCATCCCTCTGTACAAATTGATAAATGAGGAATACAGAAAAAAATTTGAATTTGAGGGAAGCTTTTATGTAGATTTAGATTTTAAACATCATTATGTTGGTGTGTTCAAATACATTCATAGAGGTGTGGAATTTTATTTTTTAGATAACGAAGATTATTTTAACAGAGATAATGTGTATGGCGAAAATGACGATTGTGAAAGATTCGTATTTTTCTCTAAAGCCTGTGTTCAATTGTTAAGATATATCGATTTTGACTGTGACATTATCCATTCCAATGATTGGCACACAGCAATGGTAAATGTTTATGCTAGAGATTTTGCTAAAGGGGATCCGTTCTATGAGTCAATTAAAACTGTTTTTACAATTCACAACCTAAAATATCAAGGTGTATTCAGTTCAAATTCACTTAGACAAACAGATTTATCACCTATGTATTTTTCTGAAGATGCATTGAAATTTTACGATGCAATTAATTTTATGAAAGGTGCGATAGTTTTTAGCGATAAAGTTACAACTGTTTCTAAAACTTATGCCGATGAGATTAAATACTCATTTTTTGGAGAGGGTTTGGATGGTGTTATAAGACAATATCACTACAAAATATCTGGAATTACAAATGGAATTGATACAACTATTTGGAACCCAGAAAAAGACAAATATTTATTTAAAAATTACTCACTGAAAAATATCAAAGATAAATCCGTGAACAAAAAAGCATTACAAAGAATGTACGGTTTGGAAGAAAAAGATGTGCCTATATTCGCCATGGTTACTAGATTAGTTGAAAACAAGGGGCTTGAACTTGTAAGATACATTATGGATGAGTTTTTGACGACAGAAGATGTACAAGTGATAATTTTGGGAACAGGTGATTATTCTTATGAAGAAATGTTCAAATATTATGAGTGGAAATTCCCAGATAAATTAAAAGCAAATATTTATTATAACAATGAAGAATCACACAAGATTTATGCAGGAGCAGATTTCTTGATGATGCCATCAATATTTGAACCTTGCGGAATATCTCAATTAATTGCTATGAGGTATGGGACAATACCAGTAGTGCGTGAAACTGGAGGATTGAGGGATACTGTTCAATCATTTAACGAATTTAGCAAAGAAGGAAATGGATTCTCCTTTACAAATATCAACGCGCATGACTTCTTGTACACATTGAGACGTGCAATATCATTTTATTACAATGATGATTTCAAAATAATTCAAGAAAATGCTATGAAGTCAAAAAATGATTGGCAAAAATCTGCAAAAGAATACATCCAACTTTATGAGGAGATAATTAAATGATTGATATTTCCGAAGATCGATTAAGAAAGCTATTACAGATAAAATTATCGTATAACTCATTAGTCGATCTTCAAGATGCGGATGTCAATGAAATTAGAATAGCATTAAATGAAGTCATTAAAGAAATTATTTCTGAACAATGCACAAATATAACTAATAACAAATCTTCTAGAACATATATAGTGTCGTTTGAACTAATGGTAGAAAATTTGTTTGGAGATTATATTGAAAAACTAAATTTAAAAACTCCATTACAAAAAATATTACAAGAAAAATATGAAGATATTGTAAATATGGACAATGATCTGCACTTAGGACAAAGTTATATAGGAAGATTCTCAGTAGATTTGTTTGAGAAACTTTCAAAACAAGGAAAGTTTTGTAAAGTGTATTCTATTTTTTACAAAAATTCACAGTTTAAACAGCAAATAGTCGATGAAAATCAAATTGAGACAGTATTTAATAATCCAAAAACAAGCGTCGTTTTTAAAAGATCTAATGAATACGACATAGAATTAGATAATAATAAAATTAAATCACAAATATACGATATTCCTTATATAAATTGGAATACGAATTTTATTAGATTATTTGCACCAAAAGCTAATCCCAATCTTAATTACGAAAATTTTATTCGCGGAAAAATTGAGGAGATTTATTCTGAGGAAAACAAACTAGACTCAATTTGCCAATTTGTTTACACACCTCAGATTGACGAATTTGGAAAGTATATTAAATTCTTGCAACAAAAATTTCTTGCAGATTCAATACTGGAAGACATATTTAATGACGAAATCAAATTTTTCAAAAATCCAGATAACATCGAAGACCATATTCAAATTAATATCGTTGAAACAAATGTTGCTCTGGTAATAATCGCATTCTTGCAAAAATTATTGGATTTTGGATATGATTTTGAAAAAGCTTTGGAAAAATCTAATAAAATTTTCAAGTATTATAATATTAATCTGCACAGAGAGTCATTTGAATCAATGGATCTGAGATTTTTGTATCAGTTTGATTATATTAAAAATATTATCCATTTGCTAAATGAAAATGCTCAGAAAAATGGGTACGCACAAATTATCAAAGACAATTTTCTAGATTGTTTTAATCTTATTGCTTTCGTAACACATTCTATAATTGTTGGGTCTGATTATCAAAAAAAATATCTTTTGAATAGCAAATATGTGAATATCATCAAAAACGTTGAAGTTAAAATTGTGGTAGAAACCTATGGGTTTAACGACTATTTATTCTATAAAAGTCTAGAATGTGATAATTTGTATTCAAGCAAACTAAAATATAAGAAAAAACTTGTAGAAAAGTACAGTTTAGAAAATATAAATGATAAGAGCATTTTTAATATGCAATTATCAGATTTTCACGAAGGAAAGAGACAAGCTGTAAATGTCTTTTATATTTTGTATTTGTACTTAAAACTAAAAGATAATGTGAATACGATAATTACTCCTACGACGTTTTTTATTGGAGGGATGAGTTCGTTTGATTATTTGTTTTGCAAAAAAACAATTAGTTTGTGTCTTGGCTTATCTAAGATGATTAATTCGGATAAGTTAATTCAAGAAAAAATAAAATTAGTGTTTGTCGAAAATATTATGCTAGATCAAATGCCAGATTTCGCCAAAGCTTGTGATGTTTTCAATTATATACCATATAAAAACTTCGATATTTCAAACACATACCCTTACGCATTTATGAATAACGGTTCAATTATTTTGACAAGTAATTCCAATGTTTATGAAAATATGATTCTATTAAAAGATATTGGAGTATTGAAGTTTGATGAAGATAATTTCGTAAATACAGAATCCAGTTGTATGGATTTTATATTAAAAAATATCGAATTATTAGAAAACAAAAAATTCATAGATGAATTTTATGAGATTTATAATTTGATTCTTAAATACAACGATAGTTTTAATGTGATAAATTCTTTTGATAATTTTGTTAAAGTTAATGAAAAAATTCAAAAATCGTACTTGAATGAAAATTTATGGAACGGTTTAATGATTAAAAATATAGAAATATCCAAAAAATTCGGAATTAACTATTTAAAGGATGTTTAGGAGTTATAAATGTATGATTTAGGGTTTAATTATAATAAAGAATATACAGTTTTTAAGATTTATGCTCCGCAAATAACTAGTGTCAAATTATTGTTGTACGAAAATTACGATGATGTCAGATACAACTCCATAGATATGAAAAAAAGTGATGGATATTTTGAAGTCAAGGTTAAGGGAGATTTGGATGGAGTATATTACAAATATCAGCTTGATGAAAAGTTTGAAATTGTAGATCCGTTTTGTAAAGCCTCATCAATTAATAGCCTAAAGTCAAGTGTCGTAGATTTGAATTCCACAAATCCAGTAGGGTTCATCGATCAACAATACAAAATAGCAAATAGGAAAGAAGCTATAATTTATGAATTGTCGATAAAAGATTATTCTTCAAATATTTCTAGCAAAGTTGATGAAAAATATCGCGGGAAATTTTTGGGATTGGTAGAAGAAAATGATGTTTCAGGAATAAATCATTTAAAAAATTTGGGCATAACACATGTTCATTTAATGCCTGTATTTGATTTTGTAGGCGTTGATGAGAGAAATTCAGAAAAATTTTCTGAAGATAATTACAATTGGGGATACAATCCTGAAAATTATAACTGTATTGAAGGTAGCTTTGCTACAGAACCAGAAAATCCAAAGAATCGAATTTTTGAATTCAAAAAAATGATTCAAACTTTACACGCAAATAATATCGGTGTGATTATGGATGTTGTTTACAATCACACTTTTAGAAATAAAGATCATCCATTTAATTTGATTTATCCACAATTTTATAGACGTGATAATAATGGAGATTTTACAAATGGATCTGGTGTTGGTAATGAATTAAACACAGAAGATGAATTTGTGAGAGATTTTATTATTCATAGCTTATTATATTTTCAAAAAGAATTTCACATTGATGGTTTCAGATTTGATTTAATGGCTCTGATAGATTCAGAAACAACTGATAAAATCGTAAGTGAACTTCGAAAAGAAGATGATAATGTAATTATATACGGAGAGCCATGGATGGCGGATGAATCCCCACTGCCAAAAAACAGAAGAACCACTTTTGGTAGTCAAAAAGGAAAAGATTATGCGTTATTCAATCCTTTTTTTAGAAATGCCATTAAAGGTGATAACGATGATATTTCTACAGGTTTTGTTCAAAAAAATGTAGATAAAATTAGTTTGGAAGTAGGAATTTGTGGATCGATTTACTATGATGAAGATAGACGTGGGTTTTGCAAAAATTCTAATGAATCTATTAACTATTTTAATTCACACGATAATTTAATACTTCAAGATAAATTACTTAAAACAAATGCAGATATTGTAACATCTACAAAACTTTGTTTTGATTTGATAATGCTAAGTCAAGGAATACCATTTTTCCATTGTGGAAATGAGTTTTTGAGAAGCAAATTGATGTTTAAAAATACTTATAATCAATCACTTGATATTAATGCAGTGAATTGGAAGTTGAAATATGATAACAATGAAATATACCAACATGTAAAATCGTTAATTGAATTTAGAAAAAGACATTCAGAATTCAATCTAAAAGATGAAAATGAGATTAGAAACAATATCAAATTTTATGATTTAAATGATTTTTGTATTTGTTTTAGTATTAAAAATGATAAAGGATTTTTGCTTGTTTTTATAAATTTAGGGGAACAATTCGAATTTGATTTGAGCAATTATTTTAAATATTTTGTAAATTGTACGAAGATTTTTGATGAAAAAATAATTGAAACAGAAGTAAGCGGAAATGTAATTTTGATTGGAGAGAGAAAAAGCGGGGTATATTCAATAAGTATGGAGAAATAATGGATACTAGATATGAACTTAAAGATGTAGATAAAATTTTGAGTATAGAAGGCTTCTTTGGTGGAGATCAACAATGGTTTGAAGATGTTTTGAATTCAAACTATCTTACTAAAAAAGGTTGTTCAGTAATTGCCATCACAAATTTCCTTATCTACATTGCAAATACAAAAAAAGAATATGCTAAGTTAGTTCCAGAAAATTTTATCGGAATTCCGATAAATAAGACTGATTATATAAAATTTGCTGACAAGTTATCTACATTTGTTAAACCTAAACTATATGGCGTTCCATTTTTATTTCCAATGAACAGTGCTATTCGAAAGTACGCCAAGAAAAACGGGGTGAGCCTTGTTGTACAAAACTACAATTTTACTTGGAATATCAGAAATATAGTGACATATATTATTGGCGCAATAGCAAATGGCTATCCAGTTTTGATGTTGACGTTAAATCACAAAAATCCTGATGTTAAATTTCATTGGGTTACGATAACTGCGATTTATTATGATGATAGTTGGAAAATTGAATGCTCAAACTGGGGAACAAAGAGAGTGTATGATTTAGAAAAATGGTTTAAAGAAAAATCTTTGTATAAAGGTTTAATTTATTATCAATAGGAGGTTTTTATGGATTATTTAAAAGTATATAATGAGTGGTTAAACGATGAGTCTTACGACGAAGAAACAAGACAAGAATTGATGTCAATAAAAGATAATGATGAAGAAATAAAAGATAGATTTTACAAATCATTAGAATTTGGTACTGCGGGATTAAGAGGAAAAATCGGAGCTGGTACTAATAGAATGAATAAATACAACATAATGAAAACAACTCAAGCTCTTGCTGATACTATCAAAAATTACGGTGACGAAGCAATTAAAAGAGGTGTTAGCATTAGCTATGATGTTAGAAAGTTTTCAAAAGAATTTGCTGAAATTTCAGCAAATGTATTAGCGTCTAATGGAATAAAGGTTTATTTGTCTGATGATATTAGACCAACACCAATGTTGTCTTACTCAATCAGAAAATTCAATTGTATTTCAGGAATTATGATTACTGCTTCTCATAATCCAAAAGAATACAATGGATACAAGGCTTATTGGGAAGAAGGAAGTCAAATTCTAGAAGATAAAGCAAATGAAATATTAGGTAATTTAGACAAGATTGACAGTTTTACAGAAGTTAAAATAGGAGATTTCGAAAAACTAATAGCTGAAGGTAAGATAGAATATTTTGGAGAAAATCTTGATAAGGATTATTTTGAAGATGTATTAAGTCTTACTATAAATGATGAAAACATAGACAAGGATGTTAAAATCGTCTACACTCCATTGAATGGAACTGGAAATAGATTTGTTAGACATATTCTAGATGTAAGAGGATTCAAAAATGTTTATGTTGTAAAAGAACAAGAACATCCAGATAGTAATTTTACGACTGTTCCATATCCTAACCCCGAAAACCCAGAAGCGTTTGAATATGCAATTAATCTTGGAAAAGAAGTAGGAGCTGATTTATTATTGGCAACAGATCCAGATGCAGATAGAACTGCTGTAGAAGTTTTTGATGATGGAGAATACGTGTTCTTAGATGGTAATAAAATTGGAGCTTTGTTGACAAATTATATTTTAAGTCAAAGATACGAAAAACACGATTTACCAGAAAATCCAGCAGTAGTAAAATCGATAGTAACGGGAGATTTGTCGGCCAAAATCGCTAAAAAATACGGCGTTGAAATGATTGAAACCCTAACAGGATTTAAAAATGTTTGCGGAAAAGCAAATGAATACGAAAAAACTGGCGAAAAATCTTGGGTATTTGGATATGAAGAAAGTATCGGATATTCTTATGGAACTTTTGTGAGAGATAAGGATGCTGTAAGTTCTTCAATGATGATTTCAGAAATGTTAGCTTTCTACAAAAAACAAAACAAGACATTGATTGATGTATTAAATGTTTTGTATGAAGAATTTGGATATCATGAAAACTCACTTTCTTCTGTTGTTTTAGAAGGATTGGATGGCCAAGAAAAAATCGGAAGAATTATGGAAGAATTCCGACACAATCCTATCGAAAAAATTGGGGAAACAAGTTTGATTGAAACAAAAGATTATGATGTAAATTATGAAGATTACAATACTCCAAGGTCAAATGTTTTAAAGTATTACTATGATGATGGATCATGGTATGCGTTAAGACCTTCTGGAACTGAGCCAAAAATCAAATTATATATTTATTCTGTTGCAGATTCTAAAGAAAAAGCTGAACAAAAAGTTTTGGACATTGAAAAAACAGCAAAAGAAAAAATGATGAACGTAAAATAATTTCTAAATATCACTTATTCCTAAATCTTGGGGTAAGTGATATTTTTTAAATTGGAAGATATTGAGATTTTTTGATATTGTATGTATAATATACTATATTAAATTCTAGGAGAGAAAAATGAGAAAACTTGAAGAGAGAATTATGAAAGATGGCACAGTATTGCCGGGAAATATATTGAAGGTAGACAGGTTCATTAATCACATGATTGACCCTGTTCTTTTTGAAGATTTAGCAAATGAGTTTTATGAAAAATTTAAGGATAAAAAAATCAACAAAATACTGACAATTGAAGTTAGCGGCATTGCTATCGCATACGCTTGTGGAATTAGATTTAACTGCCCAGTTGTATTTGCGAAGAAAACAAGCTCAAAAACATTGGGTGATAACTGCTACAGAACAGAAGTGTTTAGTTTTACAAAAAATAGAAGTTATGAAGTTATGGTTTCTAAGGAATATTTGGATGAAAATGACCGTGTTCTATTAATTGATGATTTTTTGGCAAATGGAAAAGCCTTGGAAGGTTTGATAGATATTTGTTCGCAAGCAAATGCACATGTTGAAGGAATAGGAATCTTAATCGAAAAAGTTTTTCAAAAGGGTGGAGATAATTTAAGAAAACAAGGTTACACAATAGAATCGTTGGCAAGAATAAAAGGCTTTACTGATGATTCTGTTATATTTGAAGATTAATTTTGACAAATTGTAACTTTATTTTTCATTTATTAAGTCAAAAATATGATATATTAGATTAGGATAAAATGAGAAAGGATGAAAACCTGTGAAATACATTATTGACATATTGGATGCATTCTTTTCTATACAAATTACTCCAAATTTAAAATTATACAATTTAATTTCTATGTTTTTTAAATATTTGTTTGTAATAATTATTTACTATTTTATTTTCAACATAATCAAGATGATTTATTTGGACATAAAAGGTACAAACAATATGAACTACAGTTCAAATACTTATTTAAAACTAATAAATAGAAAAGAAAATTTGCCTTTTAAAATACAAGAGCATTATTTTATAGGAAGAACTGCGACTATAGGAAGAGACGACAGCAATCAAGTTGCATTAAAAGATAGATTCATATCTAAGAGACATGCACGTATTTACAAAGAAAAGAATAATTATTATATAGAGGATTTAAATTCTGCAAATGGAACTTTTTTAAATGGCAATAAATTAGTAAATTCTGCCAGACTTAACGACAAAGATTTGATAGATATCGGACAAATTGAATTTATGTTTGTAAATGGTGACAAAGATGCAAACTAAACGTAAAAAAAATAGCAGATTTAAAGAATTTATCGATAATTTGAAACCAATGCGTGTGAATAGTAAGATGATAAAACCTGTTTATTTAATATTGCTGTTTAACATATTTGGTTTTTTCTTAGCTTTAGGATCGAACGAAAAAGGATTAGATTCAAAAGCTTTAGTTTATTTTCTGTTTGCTACAATTTTCATGTTTTTGGCAAATAAATACGTAACCAAAATCACTAAAGGTGACGGCTATATATTGCAGATAGCTTGCATGCTTTTTAGTATTGGTATAATCATGATTTACAGACTTAATCCATATGAAGGATTAAAACAAATTATGTGGTTTACTATTGGAATATTGCTATTTTTTGGTACATTTTTTATTTTAAAAAGTTACAATAAATGGTACAAATTTACGGCGTTTTATCTGATAGGTTGTATACTAATGTTTTTAATAACACTTGTACTTGCACAAGACAAATACGGTGCTAGAAACTGGGTTAGTATTTTTGGGATTGGATTTCAGCCATCAGAAATTACTAAAATATTGTATGTTTTCTTCTTGGCTAGCTATGATTATAATACTGATATGTTAGATAAAATAAAATTAGACTCTGCACATAAATATAAAAAATATTTACCTATAATAAAAAGATATTTTTTGATGATTGTCGTTTATTTATTCATTGGAATGTTTTTCTTGCAAAAAGATTTGGGAACTGCGATGATTTTCTACGGTTTGTTCTTAGTATATCAAATAGTAAATCAAGAAGATATCAAATTAATTTTGTTGAATTTATTAATAGCAATAGCAGGAGCTGTAGCTGCGTATATGCTTTTTTCACATATAAGGATAAGAGTTTCTACTTGGCTTGACCCTTGGAAAAATATCGATGGAATAGGATATCAAATAACGCAAGCTTTATTTGCGATTGCAAGTGGTGGATTTTTTGGGACAGGACTTGGTCTAGGAAGACCAGATGTTGTTCCGGTAGTTACAAGTGATTTCATATTTGCAGCGATTTGCGAAGAAATGGGAACTTTTACAGGAATGGGCGTAATAATGTTGTTCTTAATTTTGATTTATAGAGGGATGAAGATTTCTTTGTATCAATCAAATAAATTTTACAAAATTGTGGCTCTAGGAATTTCAGTTATTTTTGCAATACAAGGGTTAGTAATGTTCGGGGGAGTAATGAAGTTGGTTCCTTTGACAGGGATTACAATACCTTTTGTAAGTTATGGAGGAACTTCAATGGCTATGTCGTTCATATGCCTTGCAATTTTACAATTCTGCTCAACTGATCAAGGAGAGGAAGATATTTATGCAAAATAAAATGAACAAGAGAATTATTGTGGTTTTATCTTTCTTGATGACTTTATTTGTTTTATTGGTATTGTATTTAACTTATTTTCAAATTGTTAAAGCCGACAAAATTGCAAATAACGAATATAATAAAAGATTGTGGGTTGATGAGGATAAGGTCGAACGTGGTACTATTTATGATAGAGACAAAAATGTTTTGGTAGAAACAAAAAAAGATCAATCTGGTAAGAATTATAGATTTTTCGATTATGCAGATATATATGGAAATATAACAGGATATAATTCAAAAACTTACGGTACAGCTGGTCTTGAAAAATCATACATGAAGGAATTGTTAAACATAAATAAGGACACACCTTTATCTCAGTTGAGAAATATTGTAAGTTCAAAAAATAATAAAGGTAATGATTTGGTACTGACAACTAATTCTACATTACAAAAATTGGCGTATAATTTATTAGATGGGAAAAAAGGATCTGTTGTATTGATGAATCCAACAACTGGAGAAGTTTATGCTATGGCAACTTGTCCATCTTACAATCCAAATGACGTTTCAACTCAATGGCAAGAACTTTTAAACAAAGAGTCTTCTCCATTGTTGAATCGTGCCACACAAGGAATGTATACTCCTGGATCTATTTTTAAGATAATAACAGGTAATGCAATATTAGAAAATGAAGATAAAGTTGATAAATATGTAGAAGATAATACCGGTACAATTGAATTCAACAAATACACAATTTCTAACAATAATGGTGCGGTGTTCGGTGAGACTGATTTGCGAAAAGCTCTTGAAAAATCTTCTAATGTTTATTTTGCATCTCAAGGTGTAAAATTAGGAAATAAAATTTTGGAAGATAATGCTTCTAAGTTTATGCTTGGCAAGAAAATTCCTTTTGATTTGCCAGTTGCAGTAAGTGTCAATGGATATACAAAAACAAAAAGTAACGCTGATATTGCTACTACAAGTTTCGGACAAGGAGAAACTTTAGTAACACCATTAAATATGGCGATGGCGATGAGTGCAGTTGCAAATAATGGTGAAATGATGAAACCATATTTGGTAAGTCAAATCATCGATTCAGAAGGAAAAGTAATAAAAGAAACAAAGCCTGAATTGTTGTCTGAAGTTGGTAACAAAAAAAATATGGAATTACTAAAAGATTATCTAAGAACTACTGCTGAAAGTTATGACACACTAAATGTAAGTACGTCAGTAATTGCAAAATCAGGTACAGCTGAAATCAAAGACAAAACAAGTACGCATGCTTGGTTTGTTGCAGCGGCTCCTGCAAAGAAACCAAAATTTGCGATAGCGGTTATTTTGGAAGATGATAACTCTTATGGAGTTAGAACTGCAGGACCTATAGCTTCAAAAATGCTTAATGCGGCAATAAATGAATTAGGTTTAGAAAAATAAAAATAAAACATGGATTAACAATGCTTGTACATTGTAATCCATGTTTTTTGATTTTATAAGAATTTATCTTTAATATTTAACCAGTACCAGTCTTTTAAGAATACTAATTTGTTAATATATTGGTCTGAATAAGTAAAGTTTACGTAATCGACATTATCATAGCTTCTGTTCAATCCATCTGCCAAGACGATGGAGCTTTTTTTGTCAAAATTGTGATCTCTAAAATAAAATGTTACATTACTTTTTGAAGGAACGACTAATGAATTCAAAAGTGAGCGATACGCTTTTGAATTAATAGGAGCAAGAGGTGTTACTTGAAAACCATCGAGCCCATGATACAACACAGATCCTCCTGCTGAAAAATTATATGCAGTTGAACCAGAAGGAGTCGATACTATGATTCCATCTCCAGCAAATGATTCAAGGTGATTGTCATCAATGTATACATCTAAATAAACAATTGATGAATCGTCACTTTTTACAACAAACTCATTTAATGCTTTGTGAGTATATGTCTTGCTACTGTTACGAATAGCTGTTTTAGATTCTAAAAGTGATATCTTTTCTACACCATAATTTTGATTTACTAAATCCGAAATGAATTTGTCTATATTTGGAATAAGAATTTCTTGGTAAAAACCCAAATGACCAGTATTAATTCCTACAAAAGGAATCGTAGAAAACTCATACTTGTGAACAGCTCTTAAAAAGGCACCATCTCCACCGATGCATAAATTTATCAGGGCATTCTCGTCAAAATCGAATGTAGGTTTGAATCCTTTCTGTTCTAATTTTTCCTTTACAATTAAAGCTGTTTCAAGTGATTTTTGGTTATCGTTTACATATATATTTATAATTTTGCTGTTTTTGTTCATTTATTCTAAAAGCTCCTAATATTTGATATAATTTTATTATACCAAAAAAGTGGAGTTTTAAACAATGAAACAAATTAGTTTTGATGTAGATAAAAAAATTAGGTTAGATGAGTTTTTGAAATCAAATCACATTTCCAAAAATTTATTTCTCAGTATTTACAAAGATGATATTTTTATAAATGGGAAACATGCAAAGAGAAATTCTAAATTAAAACCAGGTGACAAAGTAACCATCAATCTTAGAGATGAAGAGAATAATTACAAACCAATAAATTTATACATTGAAGTTTTGTATGAAGATGATGATATTTTTGTATTAAATAAACCTGACAAACTTACAATGAATACAGACGGAGAAGAAAGCTTAGCGAATTTTGTGTCTTATTTATTTAAACAACGTAATATTAATCAGAAAGTTAGATTTATCAATAGATTGGATCAAGATACATCAGGTGTTGTAATGGTTGCTAAGAATAAAATAGCTCAAGCTTATTATCAAAAAAACTCGTTTAAGAAAAAATACTTAGCAATCGTAAAAGGAAATCCTAAAAATCAAAAGATAGAATTAAATTTAAAACGCGATGGAGTTAAAACTGAGGTTGATGAAAATGGTAAAAATAGTGTAACTATTTTACAAAATCTTAAAAATTATGGGGATTATTCATTGGTTAGTTTAAAGCTTGTGACAGGTAGAACTCATCAAATAAGAGTAAGTATGGAATATATTAATTGTCCAATAGTCGCAGATAGTTTGTACGGAGAAAAAATAGAAGGATTTTCTCAAATGCTACATGCAAATGAAATAGAATTTGTTGATATGAAAAGAAATGAGCATATTATTACGACAGAAATTCCACAAAGATTTAATAAATTTTTGAATAATTAATCTTACTTGAAAACACTTTTATGTTGTAGTATAATTAAATTAACCTCAGAAGAGGAATCCTGAAAAATTAAACCGACACACACTATAAGGGATGACGGACGTTCGATAATTGATGACGAGCCCTCTTTGAAGGGATGTCAGATGTTTGAGACAGTCAACCCACCTTCACATACTGAAGGTCATTAATTGATTAGGGTCTTCTGAGGATATTTTGAAAATAAAAGCGATTTCGCTTATTAGCATGGGACAAAATCTCATGCTTTTTTCTTATGTGTTTAATTTGAGATTATCTATTCACTAAAGTAGTATGAGAATGTATAATATATGATAGATAAGGTGAGTGATATTATGAAAGATTCTAATTTAAAGAAATGCCCAAATTGTAATTCATTTGTTGGCGTTGAAGATAGATTTTGTAGAGTTTGTGGTCATGATTTTTCAAAAGATGATGATTTTTCTTCTGAAGGAAAAACATTTGAGGATTTTTTGTTAGAGGCTTCTAAATTTAGAAACGAAACTCAAAATCACGATCTTGGTTTTATAAAAAAAGAAGAAGATAATTCAACAGATAATGAGAAAAATTATTCTAAGATAGATAATGGCTCTAATCAAGATACAACTGACAGATTAAATGTAGTGGATATTGAATCTGAATCATTGAAAAAAGAAAGAGAAAAAGCATTCCAAGAAGCAAATACAGATTATGATGATTACTACGATTATTATGATGAAGATGATGAAAAATCATCGATATTTAAGAAAATTATATTTTCAATTATTGGTGTGGCTTTATTAATTGGTATTGTATTTGGTATTAAATACATAAAACCTATGTTCCAAGAAAATCTTGCTGGTAAAACTATTACAGCTGAAACTGTAAAAGATAAATTTATTCAAGCAGTACAAGCAAAATCCTCAGAACAAATGATAAGTATTGTAAAATCATCAAATCAATCTGTGCCATTTAAAAACAAAGATGCTGAAGAATTTATTAACGAAATAAATTCTAATCCAGAGCATCAAACAACTATTTTGAAATGGTTAGAAGATGATGAAGCAAATCTAAAATCAGATAAATCTTATAAAAGTACTAACCCATTAAGAATGGTAAAAGAAAATGACGGATATAAAATTTTGATTGATCCTATAAAGTTAACAATAGAAAATCCAGAAAACGCAAAGTTGAGTTTAGAAAATGCTTCACAATACGCATTTCCAGGAAAGAAAATTTTATTAATAGAATCTAATGATTTAACATTGAGACAAAATTATGATTTATCCTTTTTCTCAAAAAATAATGCGATTAATTGGGATATTGTAGACATAAATAAAACATTGCCTGATTTTGATGTAGCAAGTGGAGAGAAAAATTACGAAATCAGAAAAACAATAGATGATGATTGCCTTGTATTTGTAAATGACAAAAACACTGGACTTACTACTGATAAGTTTAATGAAAAAGGCAGAAAGAATTTAACGGAAGACCAAGATTTTGTAAGAATGGTTGCCAAAGGGAAAAATGGTTTATTAAAATCGCCAAAACAAACTGTTGGCTGGGAAACCTGGGTTAGATTGTATTTGAAAGATTAAATTTAATAAATAATTCACTAATAATGTTTGAGAATTTAAATTAGAGGGTATACAATAATCATAAGAAAATTTATTTAAGGAGATGTTATTATGAGTTTAATGGATTATTTAGAACATAAAAGAAGAGAAAAGGAAAGACAAATCAAATGGGAAATTGCTAAACGTAAATATGAAGACGAAGCTAAAATTACTTTAGGTACAGTTATTGGTGCTTCATTAGGTTTAGCAGCAGGATTATTATTAGCACCTAAATCAGGTGAAGAAACTAGAAAAGACATCAAAAAATTTGCAGAAGAAACAAAGAAAACAGCAGTAAATAACTTAAACGATGCAGTAGATACTGTAAAATTAACTGCTGACAATGTAACAGACAGTGTTAAAGACAAATATCAAGATTTCCAAGATAGAGGAATGACTGAACTAAATAGAGTTTCTGATCAATTCGATGAAGTTAAAACTGATTTGGGAGTTCTTGGTGAAGATCTTAAAGATGTAGTAAAAAAAGACGGAAAAGTTATCAAAGAAGACGTTAAAGATACTAAAGACCAAGTAAAAGATTCTGCTGAAAAAGTTGGAGATTCAGCTAAAAAAGTAGCAGAAGAAGCAAAAGACGGTGCAGAAAAAACTGTTGAAGAAGGAAAAAAACAAGCAAAGAAAACTGCTGACACTGCAAAAGAAGAAGCAAAAGAAGTTAAAAAAGAAATAAAAAAGTAGGTAAGAAATGGTAGATGCTTTATATATATTTAAAATAATATTATATATTTGTTTATCTGGATTCTTAATTGCTTTAATCGTATTTTTGTTCAAACTTACTGACTTAATAAAGAGCATAAAAGCTGTTTTAGCAGATAACAAAAAGGATATCGATAGATCAATTGGTGAAGTACCACAAATATTAGACAATGTAACTGGTATAACTAACAAAGCCGATCGACTAATAGGTGATGTGTCTCCAGATGTAAGAAATATTACAAACAATGTAAGTAACACTTTATCACACGTTGAGTCAGTTTCAAGCAACGTATCAAATACTGTGGATTATGTTGCTGAATCTGTAACTGATACTGCAACTAACATTAAATACGGATTCTTAAATTCTACAGATTATGTTGGTTCTGCAAGAGATATTATTAATTTCGTAAAAAGTTTAGCTAAAAGATAATTAAATAAGATTTTATAAGCCAATCGGAAAATTTCTGATTGGCTTATCGTAAATCTTTAAAAATTTTTATAATTCATGAAAACAATTGTAGAAATTGTTAAAATCCTATTGAAAAACAGTTAGTTTTTTGGTATGCTATTAAGGAAAGATGGGATAGAATGAAAAAAATAAAAATTATCTCAAATCCTTCATCAGGAAGTCAAACACACGCAAGAGATTTAATAAAACTTATTAATTATTTAATTGAGGATAATTTTATAGTTCAGCTTTATAAAACAAAAGGCAAGAATGATGCATATAATGAGGCGTTAAACACATCTTCTGATGAATGGGATTTGATAGTTGTTTCAGGCGGAGATGGAACGGTTAATGAAGTTGTTCATGGAATTTGCGATAGCGAAAGCGATATTCCTATTACGATTTACTCCACAGGTACAGTAAACGATTTCGCAACATACTTAAACTTGCCCTCAACACCTTACAAATTATATAGAATGATTAAAACTGGGAAAATAATTAAAAGTGATGTTGGAAAAGTCAGCAATGAAGACTCGCACAGGTATTTTATCAATGTTTTTGCAGTTGGGAATATTGCTTCTGTTAGTTATGTTACCGATAAAGCTCAAAAAGCGATATTTGGTAGGCTGGCGTATATTGTTGAAGGGTTGAAAGAACTTCCTAACACATTAAATCAACCTATGGAATTGAAGATTAAAACAAATGATGATTATTTAGAAGTAAAATCTCCTATTATGATTATTTCGAATTCAAATACTGTAGGTGGTTTTGAAAATATTTGCCCACAAGCAAAAATTGACGATCAAAAACTAGATGTTTTAATTATTAAGCATTCCCGTCTTAAAGAAGTTGCTCAGATTTTAATAGATGCTTTTAGTTCAAAGCATATTTATTCTGAAGATGTATTATATTTTCAAACTGATACTTTATCCATTGAATCTAATCAGACAGTTCCAGGAGATGTTGATGGAGAATATGGTGGAAATTTACCAGTGAAAGTTGAGATTAATAATAAACCAATAAATATTTTAGTAAGGAGCGATTAAATGTCATCACCAACAATTAAAGACGTAGCAAAACTTGCTGGAGTTTCGATTTCTACAGTATCTAGAGTTATGAATGATTCCAAGCCTGTTAGCCCAGAAGCACGTAGAAAAGTTTTAGATGCAATTGAAAAACTTGATTTCAAACCAAACGAATTGGCAAGATCTTTAGTAATGAAAAGGTCCAATTTAATAGGTGTAGTAGTGAAAGATATCGGCATTCCATATATGGCACAAATTGTAAGAGGTGCAGAAGAAATTGGAAGAATGTACAAATACGATATACTATTGTCTTCTACATACGGAGATTTGGAACAAGAAAAGAAGATTATAGACTTCATGTTTACAAAGCAAGTAGAAGGAATAATTTTGATTTCAGAAGACATTGAACCAGAGGTTATATTCAAGTTGAAAGATCAAACTGTTCCTTATATTCAATTGGATAAATTCTGGAATATAAAAGACGTGCACACAGTACAAATCGACTACAAAGAAGCCATGATAAATATGATTAATCATATTTATGATTTAGGTCACAAGAAAATTTTATTCGTAAAAGAAAATCAAGATACTGAAATAGGTCAAGAAAAACTTAAAGGATACAGACAAGCTTGTGATGATTTGAAAATAGAAAAAATTGAAATTTCATCAGAAGGAGTTTCAGTTAAAGATGGTTACGAAGCAGGAGATAAGATTTTCGAAATGAAAGATTCGAAAGACATAACTTGCGTAAGTTTTAGTGAAGATGCACAAGCAATAGGATTTATAAATTATTGCTATGATAATAATAAGAAAGTTCCAGAAGATATTTCCGTATCTGGATTTGGCGATATACCAATGACAAGTATTTACAGACCTACTCTTACTACAGTTCAAGAACCTTATTATGACATAGGTGCTGTATCTATGAGAACTTTAGTAAAGGTTTTGAAAGAAAATAAAATTATCAACGAAAAGGCAATATTAGGTTCTCAAATAATGAAGAGAGAATCTGTAAAAGATATCAATTAAAATATTTTCCTGTTTAAAAAATCAATTAATAGGATATAAATAAAGTAGTCATAGGAGGATTATTATTATGGTAGAACAAAATGTTATAGTAAAAAACGAAACTGGTTTGCATGCTCGTCCAGCTGCATCTTTGGTACAATTTGTTAAAAATTTTGATGGTAAAGTTGAACTTATTAAAGATGGTAAAACAGCTAACGCAAAATCTATTTTCAACGTTATGGCTTTAGGTATTTCTCAAGATACTGAAGTCACTGTTAGATTAGATGGTGAAAACGAAGAAGAAAACTTAAAAAAACTAGTTGAATTTATAGAAAATTTAGAAGACTAATTAAAGCAAGAATTCATAGCCGTCACTTTTGTGGCGGCTTTAGTTTATCAGGAGGTATTATGAGTTTAATTAAAAAAGGTATTATTGCAAGTGAAAATTTAGCTATTGGCAAAATTAAACTTATGAAAAAACAAGAAGTTAAGATAAGTAGCGAAAAAATTTCTGATGATGAAATTAAACTTCATGTTGATAAATTTAATAAAGCTTTGAATGATTACAAAACAATATTATCAGAAACAAAAGTTGACAATGATACACAAAAACAAGTTATAGAAGCCCATTTAAGTATGTTGGACGATCCTTTTCTATCAGAAAGTGTGATTTCAAAAATTAATGAAAATTTTGCAAGCGACAAAGCTTTAAATGATACGATTGATGAAATGGTTATAATGATGCAGTCGCTAGACAATGAGTATATGAGAGAAAGAGCGTCCGACTATAAAGATATCGGTCAACAATTACTGTACAAAATTAAAGGAATTGAAAATCAGAAACTAGATTCATTAGAACCTAATACTATTTTGGTTTCAAAAGAGCTGACTCCTTATGAAACATCAATAATTGATAAAGATAATGTTGTTGGATTTTTAATGGACTTGGGAGGAAAAACTGCACACACTTCAATTATTGCGCAAACCTTAGGTATTGCTTGTCTTGTTGGCATGAAAGATATAACAGAAAATGTTAAGGATTCTCAAACGGTTATTATAGATTCATATAAGGGAATCTGTATAATTGATCCTGATGAAAAAACTCTTTTAGAATACAAAAATAAAAAGTCTGAGTTGGATGATGAAAAGTCAAGGCTTGAAAAAAACAGGTATAACAAAGCAATTACTAAAGATGGAAGAGACGTTGATGTAATGACAAATATCGGAAATATTGAAGATTTAGAAAAAGGCTTAGAATCTGGTGCTGAAGGCGTTGGTTTATTTAGAACAGAATTTTTGTATATGTATAATGACAATTTCCCGACAGAAGATGAACAATTTAAATCTTATAAAAAAGTAGTGGAAATTTTAGACGGGAAATCTGTAATTATTAGAACCTTAGATATTGGTGGAGACAAAGAACTTCCTTATTACAAGTTTCCTAAAGAAGATAATCCATTTTTAGGTTGGAGAGCTTTGAGATTTTGTTTTGATATGAAGGATGTTTTTGATGCTCAAATCAAAGCAATATTGAGAGCTTCTGCATTCGGAAAAATAAGGATTATGTTTCCTATGGTTATTTCAGTTGAAGAAATAGAAAAAGCACTTGAAATAATTGAAAATAATAAAGATGAATTGAGAGATAAAAATATTGATTTCGATGAAAATATAGAAGTTGGTATAATGATTGAAACGCCAGCAAGTGTTATTGTCGCCGAAGATTTAATAGAATACGTTGATTTCTTTAGTATTGGAACCAATGACTTGACGCAATATGTCTTAGCAAGTGATAGAGGAAATGATAAAATTTCAAGTCTTTATAACACATACAATCCAGCAGTTCTTAGAGCTATCAAAAAGGTTATTGATGTTAGCCACAAACACGGAAAATGGACTGGAATGTGTGGAGGATTTGCCGGTGATACTAAAGCAACGAAACTTCTTTTGGGTATGGGATTGGATGAATTTTCTGCGCCTGCAGCTTCAATTCCTAAAATAAAGGATGTTATTGCTAACAATTCATTTGAAGAAGCAAAAATTTACGCAGATGAAATTTTAAAAATGAAAAAAACGTCAGAAATTGAGAGGAAAATTTCTGAATAAATATTTTGTTTTAAAATTCTGATTATTAATGATAAAATTGTATTGGTGATTATATGGAAATCAAAGATTTACAATTTTTTAAAGATAAAAATATTTACGATTGTGATTTACAAGATGATAAGTACATTGTAAATACAGATTCTGGTAAATATATCGTTGAAATATACGAGGGGGATTTGGAGTCTTTTTTGAAATACAACCAACAAAATAATTATTTGTTGTATGAGTTAAATGACAAATTTGCAAAGATTGAAGACAGTGGATTTGAAAATGGTTATACTTTTGTGATTAAAAAATTCATTCAAAATCTTACAGATCAAATCTCTGTTGAAAAACAAATACAACTTGGAAGTGAAATAGGCAAAATTCTTAGAAAACTTCACGAAAAAAGCCAAATTAATGATGATACTACTTGGTCGAAGATTTTTAATTATAAAATCAATAATCTTATATACAATTACTCAATGACAAACTTCAGAGGAGATAAGGATTATATTGTTTTTGACTACATTGAAAATAATAGATATTTAATTGAATCGAGAAAGTTGAGTAATATTTATCTGTTTGATAATTTAGAATCTATTTATGCAGACGAAAATAATTTGAATTTTGTATCAAAAAATGTAAGTTATATGGCGGATTCTTTCTATGAATTTAGAAAAATAAACGAAGCTGATGAGAAAAATAGGATTTTCTACTATTCTTTATTAAAATCTTATTTTAACGGGAAAATTCCCAGATTATTTTATAGAATTCTCGCTATATACACTATTTTGGACATTCTGGAACCAAAATTAAATGGAGAACATGATGTTGACTTGACAGGAGAATTCGATAGAATATTAAGCATTTACAATGATTTTGATTGTATAATTCCTGTGTGGATTAAGAAAACTGAAGGAAGGATAAGGGAGCTTAATGATGAAGGTAAATTGTAAGTTTTGGTTTGAAGATGACAATGGTAAGAAGTTTTTCGGAAAAGGAAATTATCTTCTGTTAAAAGAAATTGACAAGACAAAATCTCTTAACAAGGCTTCAAAAAATCTCAAAATGAGTTACAGCAAAGCTTTTAATATTATAAAAAATAGCGAAAAAATTTATGGAGAGAAGTTTGTGGATACCGAAATCGGAGGAGCTAATGGCGGAGGCTCTACATTAACAGAAGTTGGTGAAAGATTAATCAGAGAATATGAAAAAGGTATGTCAAATTTTACCAGAACTAGCAACAATTTAATAGAAAAAATTACAAAAAATTCCTAAAAAGCTTGTATTTTTTATAAAATCAGTGTAATATATATTTATCGAAGTGTCTTAATAATTAAAATCTCAATGGTTAACATTGGGATTTTATATTTGGATACTATTTTTAATTTATAAAAGGAGTTAAAATGAAGAAAGTAGTTTTAGCATTAGGTGGAAACGCTCTCGGAAATTCACCTGAAGAACAAATCAAAGCTGTTAGAAAAACAGCTGTATCTATAGTTGATTTAGTTGAAGATGGTAACGAAGTTATCGTTTGCCATGGAAATGGTCCACAAGTTGGTATGATTAATTTGGCTATGGAAACTGCTCATAATTCTAATCCACAAATTTCTAACATGCCATTTGCAGAATGTGTTGCTATGAGTCAAGGATACATAGGATACCATTTACAAAAGGCTATCAAAAACGAATTATCAAAAAGAAACATGAAAAACGCAGTGTCTACAATAATTACACAAGTTAAAGTAGATAAGGATGATGAAGCTTTTGCTAATCCAACAAAACCAGTGGGATTATTTTATTCAAAAGAAGAATCTGAAAAACTTGCTGCTGAAAGTGGATATACTTTCAAAGAAGATGCAAACAGAGGATATAGAAGAGTTGTTCCATCTCCAAAACCAATTGATATAATTGAAAAAGAAGAAATCAATACTTTGATTAAGAAAGATTTCATAGTTATAGCTGGAGGTGGCGGTGGAATTCCCGTCGTAGAAAATGATGGACAATTAGAAGGCATAGGAGCTGTTATAGATAAGGATTTCACTTCAGAAAAATTAGCTGAGATTTCTGATGCGGATTTGTTAATCATTTTAACTGCAGTAGAAAAAGTTTGTATTAATTACGGAACAGAAAATGAAGAAGGCTTGGATGAATTAAATTTATCTAGAGCTCAAAAGTTAATAGAAGAAAAACAATTTGCAGAAGGATCTATGCTTCCTAAAGTTAAGGCTTGTTTGAATTTTATCCAATCAGGTGAAGGTAAAATTGCTTTGATAACTTCTTTGGAAAAAGCAAAAGAAGGAATCAATGGTTTAACAGGAACTAGATTTGTAAAATAATAATAGTACTTCCAAAACAAAAATTGATTTGATGTTTTTGGAAGTATTTTTTTATTGCTCTTTAAATTATTTTGAATTTAATATAGAATATACTTTAATGAAATTAAAAGGAGAGTGTATATGGAAAAAAATTCGAATTCATTATTTGATTATTATGGTAATCCTTCCATGCTCAAATCATTTCCAATAGCTATGCAACACTTATTGGCTATGATTGTGGGTAATGCGTTGCCATCAATAGTCTTGGCGAGTGCTTTGAAATCAAGTGAACATGCAATTACAGATGCACAAGCAATTTATTTGATTCAAGCTGGAATGTTTATTGCTGCAATAGCGACATTATTGCAATTGTATCCTGTTTTAAAATTTGGTGCAAAATTACCAGTTATTATGGGAGTTAGTTTTGCTTATATTCCAGTTTTATTATCAATTGGTAAGCAATACGGAATAGGTGCTGTGTATGCGTCACAGTTGATTGGTGGTATTGTAGCGATATTCACTGGAATGTTTATTGGAAAAATTAGGAAGTTTTTCCCACCGATTGTGTCAGGAACAGTTGTATTAACTATTGGGCTTAGTTTGTATTCAGTTGCTGTAAATTATATGTCAGGTGGAAATGGACCTATGCAAGGCGAAATTAGAAACTGGGTTGTGGCAATCATAACTTTGTGTGTTGTTTTGTTTTGTAATATGTTTATGAAAGGTTACATAAAATTAGCAGCGATTTTGGTTGGAATTATTGTAGGATACATAATATCATTATTTTTAGGAATGGTTAAATTTGACAATGTTGTTAGTGCGTCTTGGTTTATGCTTCCACAAATTTATCCATTCAAATTCCAATTCCATTTGGATGCTATCTTGACTATGTCAATTATGTACATTGTAAATTCTGTTCAAGCAGTGGGAGATTTAACTAGCACTACTATTGGAGGAATGGATCGTGAACCTACAGATGTAGAATTGTCTGGTGGTATCAAGGCAAATGGTATTGTAAGTGTTATTGGTGCATTTATTGGGGCGCTTCCTACTGCGACTTATTCACAAAACGTAGGCATTGTTTCAATGACAAAAGTAATTGCCAGAAAAGTTTTGTTGATTACTGCTAGTATGGTATTTGTATGTGGACTGATTCCAAAATTTGGAGCATTGATGCTTTCAGTTCCACAAGCAGTAATTGGTGGGGCAACTATATCAGTATTTGCACAAATAGCTATGAGTGGTATGAAACTTATAACTTCAAGTGAAATGAGCGTAAGAAATACAACTATTGTTGGATTGGGAGTTGCACTTGGTATGGGAATCACACAAGTTGGCCCAAACGCTGTAAGATATTTTCCACAATGGTTTAGAATGGTGTTTACAGCATCACCTGTAGTCGTTGCAACGTTGATAGTATTTTTCTTGAATATTATTATTCCAGAAAAAACATTAGAACAAGAAGAAAAAGAAAGAAAAGAAATAGACTAAAAAATCCCTCGAAAGAGGGATTTTAATATTTCATATATTTTTTATCAATGTACCTTTTTAGTACGAATGAAAGGTGTGAATACCAAGTGAATCCTTTGTAGTATAATAGTGCTTTTTCATTTCCACAATATAAAATTTGCATAGGGTCAGTGTCTGGAACATAAGATTCCAATTCTTCATCGTTCAATGTATGTGCAATATTTTTCATCAAAATTGGAGATTGCCTTATAGCGTACACTCCAGCTTTTGGTAAATTAGGGTATTTGTCGATACTAACACAATCCCCAACGGCAAATATTTTGTCAGAAATTCTCATGTATTCATCGGAAATCAAGAAGTTTTTATCAGTAGTATTTAGATTTCCAAAATCAACGTTCACACCGCTAGAACCAATACACATAATCAATTTATCAAAATCAATATCAATTTCATCAATAGAAGATACATTTTTGTTTTCGTAAACTTTTATACCCTTTTCCTTTAATAACTTTCTGGCTTTTTCATTAGCTTTGTCGCTGAATCCTTCCATATTCACACTGCCTCTTGTTACTATGGATATATTCTTATCAGGATAGATAGTTTTGAGCACAAAAGCTAATTCCAATCCACTTGCACCGGCTCCTAATATAAGTATATTTTTATCAGTGTGTTTGATTTTTTCTTTTAAATCGATAATTGTATTGATAGGTTTGGAATTTATTACATTTTCTCCAGTTCCAATAGTTTTTTGAGTCGCTCCTAAATTAATACTCAAATAATCGTATTTTACTGTGTGATTTTTTGCTATAACTTTTTTACTTTCATCGTCGATTTTTACGATTTTATCGAAAATCAAATCTGCTCCGTATTTTTCGCAAACTTTTCTTACATCAAAGCATATCTCATCATGAGTGTATACTCCTTCCAAAAAACCAGTATACATACCAGAATAATACTGGTATTCATTGTCTGTTATAACAGTTATTTTAATATCTGGATATTTTTCTTTTATATTTTTGATTACAAAAATATGCCCGTGACCGCAGCCACCCAAAACTAAATGCTTCATTTTGTATCCTTCAGTAAATTTTTTATTTATAATTATATATATCATACCAGAAAAGTAAAGCAGTGTTAAATTCATTCTTCGTTTGACAATATTGTTAATAATTGCTAATATTATATTGTATAGAAGGTATCTATATTTACACGATAACAACGTTTACGTTATCAATTGAAAATCGATAAATTATTATTAAGTTTTTTAATTGTAAGCAAATGTTATTACAAAAATTTAAGGAGGACATTATGTCAAAAGTTTACAAAAAAATAATTGCTTTATTTCTTTGTTTAAGCATGGTTTTTGCTACTGCATGTGGTGGTGCTGGCAAAGATTCATCTGATAATGGAAAATCATCAGATACAAATGAAAAGAAAGAAAAAGTAAAAGTAACTATGGTTACTGACCAAGGTGGAATTAACGATAAATCTTTCAACCAATCTGCATATGAAGGATTTGAAAATGCAAAAAAAGAAGGATGGTTGGATTACAGATATATCGAATCACACAAAGAAGCAGAATATGCTCCAAATATGGAAACTGCTTTGGATGATGAAAGTGATGTAATATTTACAATTGGCTATGCATTGTTTAAAGCAACAGATGGTGCAGCTAAAGAAAACACTGACCAAAAATACGCAATAATCGACAATGCAAACGTAGAAAAAAGACCAAACATGATTGGGGTTTTATTCGCAGATAACGAAAACTCATTCTTAGTTGGATACATTGCTGGTATGACTACTAAAACAAACAAAGTTGGTTTTGTTGGTGGTATGAAGAGTGATGTAATCGACAGATTTGAATACGGATTCAAAGCCGGAGTTAAAGAAGCTGAAAGACAAAAGAAACAACCAATTGAATTCCAATCACAATATGCAGATAGTTATGCTGCACCAGATAAAGGTAAATCAATCGCTAACTTAATGTATCAAAAAGGCGTAGATGTTATATTCCATGCAGCAGGTGGTACAGGTTATGGTGTTATTCAAGCTGCTATCGACAATAACAAATACGTTATAGGAGTTGACAGGGATCAATCAGCTGATGCTCCGAAAAACATGTTAGTTTCTACAGTAAAAGGCGTTAACGTTGCTGTTCAAAAAATCTCAAAAGATCTTAAAGATGGTAAGTTTGAAGGTGGAAGCACAGTAACTTATTCATTAAAAGATGGAGATGCTGTAGACATTGCTTATGCTAACAACGATTTGGTAGCACAAGATGTTAAAGACAAAGTTGAAAGCTTAAAGAATGATATCAAAGAAGGAAAAATCAAAGTTCCACAAAACGAAAAAGAATTTACAGAATTCGGATTTGATAAATAAGGTTGAGAACAGGGATTGAAAAATCCCTGTTTTTATAACTGTTTTTAAAGATGAAAGGGAAAAACATGAACGATGAAAAAAACATTGTTGTAGATTTAAAAGACATATCAAAATCTTTTGGCAGCAATAAAGTACTTGATAATGTAAATTTCACGCTCCATAAAGGAGAGGTTCATGCTTTGTTAGGTGAAAACGGAGCTGGGAAGACAACTCTAATGAATATACTTTATGGGTTGTATGAACCTACATCTGGAAGCATTACAGTAAAAGGAAAAACTTTTGATCAAATGACTCCTAAGTTAGCAATACAAACGGGTATCGGAATGGTGCATCAACACTTTATGCTTATAGAACCATTTACTGTTTATCAAAATATTGTTTTAGGAAAAGAAATAACGAGTAAAAACGGAATTCTGGATAATAAAAAATCAATAGATACAGTAAAAGAATTGTCTGAAAAATACGGTTTGATGATTGATCCAGAAGCGAAAGTTTCTGATATTTCAGTAGGAATGCAACAAAGAGTTGAAATCTTAAAATGTTTATATCGTGGAGCGGATATTTTGATATTTGATGAACCAACAGCAGTTTTAACTCCACAAGAAATAGATGATTTTATAAAAATTGTAAAAAATCTTACAGAATTAGGAAAATCAATAATAATAATTACACATAAATTATCTGAAATTAAAGCAATGGCAGATTATTGTACGGTTATTAGACGTGGAAAATTTATCGATAAATTAAACGTCAAAGAAATCGATGAAAATATTTTAGCAGAAAAAATGGTTGGTCGTGATGTAAGATTTAATGTTGAAAAACAAGACCAAGAGCCAGGCGAAGTTGTATTAGATATTAAGGATTTGGTTGTAAAAGATTCCAGAAATATTGATGCTGTAAAGAATTTGAATCTTCAAGTAAGGAGAGGAGAAATTGTTGGCGTTGCAGGCGTAGATGGCAATGGCCAATCGGAGTTGATTGAGGCAATTACTGGTCTTAGAAAAATAGAATCTGGAAGGGTTACATTAAAAGGAAAAGAAATTACAAATCATTCTCCAAGAGATATTATAGATTCAGGAATGAATACTATTCCAGAAGATAGACAAAAACACGGACTTATATTGGATTATTCTATAGCCGACAATCTAATTTTGGAAAATGTTAAAAAGAAACCTTTTAGCAAAGGATTAAAGCTAGATTTTGATGCTATAAACAACAATGCAAAACAATTAATCGAAAAATTCGATATCAGACCTAATGATTATCATCAAAAAACAAAGAATTTGTCAGGAGGTAATCAACAAAAGGTAATTATCGCAAGAGAAATTTCCAACAATCCTGATTTGTTAATAGCTGCTCAACCAACCAGAGGATTGGATGTTGGGGCAATAGAATTTATTCACAAATATTTAGTAGATCAAAGAAACAAAAACAAAGCAGTATTGTTAGTTTCATTTGAATTAGATGAAATAATGGATTTATCAGATAATATAGCAGTTATATTTGATGGCAAAATCGTTGGAGAAAAACCAGCAAAAGAAACTAATGAAATGGAACTTGGTAGATTAATGGCTGGGGGTGTTGTTGATGAAAAATAACAATGAACAAATTTCAATATTCACAAAGTACAACAAGCTATTCTTCATGCTTTTATCTATCGTTATAGGTTTATTAGTTGGAGCCTTGGCTTTAGTATTAGCAGGTTATAGTCCTTTAGAAGCATATAAGCTAATGCTTGAAGGAATATTTAAAAGACCGAAGAATGTTGGTTGGACAATTGTAAATGCTATTCCAATTATATTTACTGGACTTGGCGTTGCATTTGCTTTTAAAACAGGTTTATTCAATATCGGGGCAGAAGGTCAATACATTGTTGGAACAATGGTAGCATTTTTATTGGGATATAATCTTCACTTACCAGCATTTATTCATGTACCTGTAGTAATAATTGTGGGAATGTTAGCTGGGGCAGCTTTTGGAGCACTAGCTGGATTTTTGAAAGCAAAATTTGGAATACATGAAGTTATCTCAACAATAATGCTTAACTGGATAGCTTTTTACTTTAACAATATGGTTGCGAATTATCCAAAATTCAAAGCACCGAACTCTATGGGAACTCACGAAGTTCAAGAAACTGCGAAAATTACATTGATGCAAAATGTAAAAGGACTTCCGAAAGCCATTGATAACTTCTTCAAAGCTCCAATTCACTTGGGCTTGATTCTAGCAATTGTAGCAGCAATTTTGTTATGGTATATTTTGAAGAAAACAAACTTAGGATATGAATTAAAAGCTGTAGGCCTTAACCCAGATGCAGCAAAATACGGTGGAATTGACGTCAATAAAAAAATGACATTATCAATGGCTATAAGTGGGGCAGTGTGTTCACTTGGTGGAATCACTCAAGTTTTAGGATACAGATACACAATTTCTGCATTATCTAGTATGGAAAACTTTGGATTTGATGGACTTGCAGTAAGTTTACTTGCAAATAATAACCCAATAGGTTGTATTTTCTCTGGATTATTTTTTGGTGGATTGAAATACAGCGGTGCCAACGTACAAAGAGTTTTGCATGCGCCAACCGAAATGATTAATATAATAATGGGAACAATTATTTTGTTCACAGCAATTCCATTGATGTTCAGAATAATAAAATCTAGATTTAAAAATAAAGGAGGCAAATAATGAACTTAGTACTTTTAGGATTAGTAATAGGTAATACATTAATCAATGCGACTCCTATTTTATACGCTGGATTAGGTGGTATGATTTCTGAAAAATCAGGAGTTACAAACATCGGACTTGAAGGGATGATGACAATTGGTGCATTAATTGCAGCAACTGTAGGATACTACACTCACAATCCTTGGTTAGCATTTTTGTGTGGTGGACTAAGTGGAATGGTATTTGCATTAATTCACGCAGTTGTATCCATCACATTTGCAGGAGATCAAACTATTTCTGCAATAGCTATAAATTATTTAGGACCTGGTGTTGCTTTATTTGTTTCTAGAATATTCTTCGATGGAGCAACTCAAACGAAACCAATTGAACCACAATTCAAAATTCCAGTATTATTTGATGGGATTCAAAACAAATTCTTGGCTAACGTAATTTCATTACCTGCTACAGTATATTTGGTATTTGTATTAGTATGTTTGATTTATATATTTATGTACAAAACAAAATGGGGAATGAGATTGATTGCAGTTGGTGAGCATCCGAAAGCAGCAGAAACTTTGAACATAAATGTATTTTTCGTTAGATACATGGCAGTTTTGTTCTCAGGATTTATGGCTGGTTTAGGTGGAGCTACAATGTCTATTTCACTTGTATCTTCATTCTTCCCTGCATTAGTTGCTGGACAAGGTTTTATAGCTTTGGTTACAGTAATATTCGGAAAATGGACTCCACAAGGTGTTATGTTAGCAGCTCTATTCTTCGGATTCGCTCAATCAATATCTGTTGTGTTGGGAGGAACAAATCTACCAATACCATCAGAATTAATATCAATGATTCCTTATGTTGCAACATTAGTTGTATTGATACTATTTGGTGGAAAAACAAAAGCGCCTACAGCAGATGGAATTCCTTATTTGAAAGATGATATAGCACTTTAATAGAGCAATTAAAGTGATTGAATTCTAGTAAATGAAATCTTTTAAAGTTATAAACCCTCATACTTAGAATATCATACGAAAAAAATTGATTTGATTTCAACTTGAATAATCCGTTTAAAATCGCATTGTTTGAGCGCTTAGCGAGTTTGCGATTTTAGGATTTTGAAATTTAGAAATCAACAATTTTTGTAGTCTAGATATTCGTGTATGAGGGTTTGTTTACTTTATGTAAAAGGAAAGCAATATAAAAGGTAGTGTGAAATTCACACTACCTTTTAAATTTCCACTAAATTAAATTACGCTCTACATAAAAGCTCAATATTTTTCCATCATAAGAAATTATTCCAGAGTCAACCATTGAGCCAAGAAGATTTATATCGTTATAATCTGATTCCCATCCCAATAAATTTGCATAATAATCTTCAATTTGAGGAGATCTGCTTACATTTATAAGTCTTTTCATATCTTCAAGATGTTGTGGTGTTTTTGTTGGCATTCCTTCGGCAATAATTATTAATTTATCGTCTTTGAATTCCGAATCAATTCTTATACTTTTTGTGTCGTACATGAAAAAATAACTTAAAATTTCTGACACGATTAATTTTGCTTTTTTCTCTTCGTTACTAATCATCGTTTTTTAACCTCACTCTCATTAAAAAATTATCCATTTCACTAAATACTGGAACTAAAATTCCGGCGACAAATCCACCTGAAAAACCATTATTGTACAAATTAACTCCGCCGTGAACAACTCCTATATTTAAAACCATGGCCATGTGCAAAAATCCAGCTAAAACACCTCTGAAAAATCCAAACTCACCAGCAATTGGAGCAAGAGTCGTTCCAAATAAAGCAGCTAAAAGGCTTGATGTAGATAGAGGATTAACTGTATTTAGAATAGATGCTAAGAATACACCAATTAAAATAGGGATAGTGTTTTTAGGGTGTTTACCAAATGCAGAAAAACCTGTTACAGTAAAAATTCCTCCTATTATTGGTCCACTTATCTTGCCACCTACAATTATGATGTAGCTTGTCGCAATTAGTCCCATAATGCCCATATTAATCATCGTTTGGTATAAACCATCAAGCGATATAAAATCCGTCGCCAATCTACCCGAATTGTACATTATATTTTCATATCCATGGAAGGATAAATTGTTCTTTATAAATCCTAACAAAAATATGGAAATAAAAAGCAAATACAAAAATATTATTATTCTTATATCATTAACTGGATATACTAAGTTCACAGATTTTATAGTCACATTAAACATTCTTAAAATTCCTACATAGAGCATTCCAACAATTCCTGCTGTAAATCCCATGTTGTATAAGTTATAACCTTGATGAAATCTCAAAAAAGTTCCGGATAAAGGAACCATAATAATTCCTATACTTATTCCAACTAAATAACTTAATATAATTGAATGTACAATAGATAAATTTGAGTCAAATGCTATTTCACTAATTAGAGGGCCTAATGCACTACCAAATAACGCTGGAAGTATTACAGATGCTCTTGATGTATTTTCTATTTTTGCATAAATTAACACTCCAATAGTTATTGGAATTGTGTTGAAAATATTTTTGCCAAAAAAAGCAAATCCAGTCATAGTGAAAACAGCTGCAACTCCTGGACCAGAAATAACAACATTAAAACTATGTGATAAAATAGTTGATAATAGACAAATCAAGCCAGCATTAAAAAATGCTGCTCCAATATTTGCTAAATACATATAATCAGTAATTAAAGTACAGGGACTTTTAATTATAGTTATCAAACCGTTAAAAATTTCTGTCGGAGAATTAAATAAAAACGCCACTACCATCAGTAATCCAGCTAATGTGTAAAGAAGTTTATAAATTCCCATTGAGTGAAAAACTTTTTTTTTATCTTTCATAAGACCTCCATTTATAATTTAGTATATTTTATTATAAAGAAGTATAAATTTCAACAAAAAAGGAGCGATATTAAAATATCACCCCATAAAAATTAATTAGGTTTATTTAACAGTCTGTTTTTTAATTCTTGTTCCATTGCCATTAATTCTTGTTTTGCTTTTATTCTATTTTCATGACCTTCTATTTGAATATTGCGCACTTCATCTAATGCACTGATAAGTTGCTCATTAGTGTGTCTAATTGTTTCGACATCAACAATTCCTCTTTCGGTTGCTTTTGCAGTTTCTATAGTACTCATCTTCAATGTGTCAGCATTTTTACGCAACAAATCATTGGTCAAATCAGAAACTTTCTTTTGAGCTTCTGCAGCTTGAGAGTTATGGTAAACGCCTAATGATAAAACCATTTGGTTTTTCCAAATTGGAATTGTATTGACTATTGTGGATTGAATTTTTTCAACCATGACAGCATTTGAAGATTGAACCATTCTTATTTGTGGAGCCATTTGTAAACTTACCATTCTTGTAAGTTCAAGATCGTGAAGTTTCTTTTCAAATCTGGTAGCTAAATCTCTCAAATCATTTGCTTTTTGTGCAGTGATTGAGTTAGGAGAATTTTCAGCTTCTTTAAGCATATTCGGAAGTTCTTCATTTCTTACTTGATCTAATTTCTTTTGCCCAGCAAGAATGTACATACTCAATTCCTTGAAGTATTGTTCGTTTAGCTTGTACATTTGGTCTAATAATGAAATATCTTTCATCAAAGTAATTTGATGATTTTCCAAAATTTTTGAAATTTCATCTACATTCTTCTCTGCTTTTTCGTAGTTTGCTCTCAATGCAGTAATTTTATTGGCGCCTTTTTTGAAAAATCCAAACACACCTTTATCTTCAGTTTCGTCAAATGATTTTAATTCCGTAACTACGGAAGATAAAAGATTACCAACTTCTCCCAAATCTTTTGTCTTTACTGAATTTAATGTTTTTTCAGAGAAACTAGCGATTTTCTTTTGTGCTCCAACTCCGTATTGTAAAACTATGTTGGAATTAGATAAATCAATTTGTTTAACAAATTCATCAACTGTTTTTTGCTCTTCAGGAGTAAGGTTAACTTTTTGTTCAAATTCAGGGTAAAAAACTTCATCTTCTTTTACTTCATCAAGCGTAGGTTCTTCTACATCTAAAGTCAATTTTATAGGTTTATCTTCCATTATTCAGCACCTCTCTTAAACATAGTATTTTTCTCAATCAATCCATCTTGTGACAACAAAGTATTCATAACTTCGATTTCCGAGTTAATATTCAAAATATCATCGCTGTACAAATCTGTTAAAAGCTTTGAAAAAGCTTTATTGATATTTTGAATAGCATTTTTAATATCATTTTTTGATTTTTCTACGCTTAATATATCATTCTTTTCATTTTCAAATTGAATATAATTTTTCACCAAATTTATAGCAGTTGGAGTGTAATAATCAACGAATTTATTAAGCCCATTGACATCAGAATTTTCGTTTTGAATTTGATTATTTATCGACACTAACAAATCCTTTAATTTAATGACATCTTGTTTGAAATCAAAATCCTTTACAGATGTGATTAAATTTTCAGTTATCGTAATATAATTAGTAATATCTCTGTTAGATTCAATCTCTTTTTGGTTTTCTTCTGATTTGCTTTCATCTAAGTAATGAGCTTTGTATGCATCGTAGCTTGTCCTGTCCAATAAAAACAAATGACCGTTTTCCACAACACGAGCTTGAGGGAAGTATCTTTTGTTTATGAAATAAATTAGTTCCTTACTACATTTTTCAACAGGAAGATTAACAGCCGATGCAAAATCTTCTACGCTTAAAATTTTATTGTCTCCAATTTCTGTTTTGTATCTTAAAAATCGTTGTAATTTTGATGCGTGAATATGTGACAAAAATCCCACAACACCAAAAGCTAAGCTTACCATAATACCAGAAAACAGATCGGGTAAACTATGGGTCAACGATGAGACAGAGCCAAATAAAGTCATAGCGCCTATAGCATAACTAATATTTCTTAGTGCAAAATAACTTTTTGGATTAATCTTTTTTTGAGTTACTAATTTAGAGTCTTTGTTTGCCAGATATTGTTGTTTCGGTTTAGGTTTTAGATTAAATGTGTTCATAACTACATTTAAACCGTTTTTTGATAAATCTAACGCCATATCAATAGATTTTTCTATTATTTCACCAACTTTCGAAAAATCATTGTCGCTTATAGCGTTATCTATATATTCTTCTAATTTGTTCTTCTTCATTTCACACCTTCCTATTACTATTGTATCATATATAGTAGTTGAAATTAAATGAATTTATTTTACAAAAATTCAAATTATTTTTTAAATTTTGCTTTGACTTTTAAATATTTTCAATTCAGTTTATAATAGTATTAGATTTTCAAAATAAAATACAGGAGGATATATGGAAGAAATAAGTGCAGGTGGGGTTGTTATCAATAATGGTAATGTTGCTGTGCTTAAAAAGTTCCGTGGTGAATGGGTTCTTCCTAAAGGTAGGGTAGAGAAAGGAGAAAGCTTAGAAGAAACTGCAATTAGAGAAGTTTTTGAAGAATCGGGACTAAGAGCTGAGATTGTTAAGTATATTGGATATGTAAAATATAAATACAGACATATGGATGGCACGAAAGTTCTTAAAACAGTTCACTATTTTTATATGGTAACGAAAGATAATAATATTATCCCACAAAGAGAAGAAGGCTTTGCAGAAGGAGATTTTATGAATCTCGACAAAGCTTTAAGATATGTGCGTCACAGCGCAGAAAAAAATATGATAAAAACAGCTAAATCGTTTATAGAAAAAAGGTAAAGATATGAGCTTTTCATCTGATATTAAAACTGAAATAATAAGTAATCTTGATGACTATGATGTTTTGGCAATGCTATCAGCTTTTACTAAAACAATAGGAACTTTAAATTATAATTCATTAGGTGTAAAGATTACATTAAAAACAGAAAGTAATCCAGTTGCAAGATTGATCTTTTCTAATTTAAAAAAACATTACAATTATGAATGTGATATGAAAGTTATTCACAACAATAATCTTCGTAAGAAAAATATCTACGAAATATTGATTGATGATAAGATATCAAAACAATTTTGTGAAGATACGCACACTTCAACTAGCCCTTTTGACTTTGATTTGGGAATTGATGAAGAATTAATTGATTCTAATATCAAGAAAATTAGTTTCCTACAAGGCGCTTTTTTGGGTACGGGTTTTTGTTATGACCCATCAAAAATGTATCATTTAGAGATGATTTTCAAGCAAGAAAATGTTGGTAATCAAGTAAAAGATTTACTTCAAGGTTTTGGAATAAAATCTTCTATTTTTGAGAGAAGTGAAAATTATGTTTTGTATATCAAAGAAGCTGAAGCAATTTCTGATTTTTTGAGTTTGGCTAAAGCATATAATAGTGTTTTAAAACTTGAAAATATCAGAGCATTCAAAGATATAAAAAATAATGTCAACAGAAGGTTTAATTTTGAAACAGCAAATTTGAATAAAACGGTTGATGCTGCTTTGAAACAAAAGCTTATAATAGAAAAAATTGAAAACACGATAGGTCTTGAATCGCTAGATCCACTATTGTTGGAATTAGCTTATGCCAGAATAGAAAATCCAGATGTTTCATTAAAAGAATTAGGAGAAATGATGACTCCTAAGATTTCAAAATCTGGAGTTAGTTACAGACTTAATAAACTTAAAAAAATTGCTGATGATTTATAATTGTCAGCAATTTTTCTTTTAAAATAACCAAACTTATTATAAAATAAGGCTAAAGGAGTTTGAAATGATAGATACGTTTACGCATTTACATGTTCATACAGAATACAGTTTACTAGATGGATTTTCTCCAATAGAAAAACTTTTAGATAAAGTTGAAGAATTGCAAATGAAATCCATCGCTATTACTGATCACGGTAGTATGTTTGGAACAGTAAAGTTTTATAAGGAATGCAAAAAAAGAAACATAAAACCTATTATTGGTTGTGAAATCTACACGACTAATAAGGATCATAAAATTAAAAATCCAGAAAATAAATTCTACAATCATTTAGTTCTTTTGGCTAAAAATCAAATAGGTTATTCTAATTTGATGAAAATTGTGTCACTTGGATATGTTGAAGGATTTTATTATAAACCAAGAGTGGATAAGGATACTTTGAGAAAATATTCTGATGGAATCATTGCTTTGTCTGCGTGTTTGAAAGGAGAAGTACAAGAATCTCTAATTAGATATGGATATGATAAGGCAAAAGATGTTGCAAAGGAACTAAAAGATATTTATGGAGAAGATTTTTACTTAGAATTACAAAACCATTCTTCACGAGAAGATATGGTTGTTATGGAAAATATTCCAAAAATCGCTAAGGAATTAGATATCAGACTTGTGTGTACTAATGATGTTCATTATATTGAAAAAGAAGATTATAAAATACACAATATTTTGATTTGCCTTCAAACAGGCAAAACAATCGAAGAAGACAATAAAATGAGCTACATTCCAGGGGAGTTTTTTCTAAGAAGTGAAGAACAAATGAGAGATTTGTTCAAAGATTATCCCGAAGCAATCGAAAACACGAAAAAAATTGCAGAAATGTGTAATGTTGAACTTGAATTCGGTAATCTTCATCTACCTTATTTTGCGATTCCTGACGGCTTTACAAACAGTAGCTATCTAAAAAAACTTGTTTTTGACGGACTAGAAAAAAGATTTTCAAATGATGACAGATTAGAAGAAGCGAAAGAAAGATGCGAATATGAGCTATCTGTAATTGAAAAGATGGGATATGTCGATTATTTTTTAATCGTATGGGATTTTATTAGATTTGCAAAATCACAAGGAATTCCTGTTGGACCTGGACGTGGTTCTGCAGCTGGAAGTATTATAAGTTATTGCTTAGAAATTACAGATATCAATCCACTAGATTACAATTTAATTTTCGAAAGATTTTTGAATCCTGAACGTGTTTCTATGCCAGATATTGATATAGATTTTTGTTATGAAAGAAGAGAAGAAGTAATAGATTACGTAGTTAATAAGTACGGCGAAGATAAGGTTGCTCAGATTGTAACTTTTGGAACAATGGCAGCTAGAAATGCAATAAGAGATGTTGGAAGAGTTCTTGCTATGGATTTTAAAACAGTGGATGACACGGCTAAGAAAGTTCCTAATCTTTTGAATATTAATATTGACAAATCACTTGAAATTTCTCCGGAATTTAGAAAAGCTTACGAAGAAAACCGTGATGTAAAAAAATTAGTCGATGTTGCACGAAGAGTTGAAGGAATGCCACGTCACACATCTACTCACGCAGCTGGTGTGGTTATATCCAAGCTCCCAATCATGGAATATGTTCCGTTGGCAATTAACAAAGATGCTGTCATTACACAATTCAATATGACAGAACTTGAAGAGCTCGGATTGCTGAAGATGGACTTTTTGGGCCTTAGAACTTTAACTGTAATCAGTGATTGCATGAAATTTATCAAAAAAAATAAAAATATAGATGTAAGTTTTGAAGATATGGACGAAAATGATCCTAAAGTTTTGTCAATGTTTACAGTTGCACAAACTCTGGGAATATTTCAATTTGAATCACAAGGCATGAGAAATTTCTTAAAAGAATTAAAGCCAACTAAATTTGACGATTTAATTGCTGCAAATGCTTTGTTTAGGCCTGGTCCAATGAATGAAATTCCGACTTACATTCACAATAAACACAATGAAAAAGATGTTGAATATTTATCTCCGTTACTTGAAGATATTTTGAAACCAACTTACGGTACGATTGTTTACCAAGAGCAAGTTATGCAAATTGTACAAAAAATTGCAGGATTTAGCTTGGGCGAAGCTGACAATTTGAGACGTGCTATGAGTAAGAAAAAAATGAAAGTTATGGAAGATGGTAGGAAAGAATTTATCTTTGGAAAAGAAGATGAAGATGGAAATATTTTGATTGAAGGAGCTATTAGAAGAGGAGTCGGTGAGGATATTGCAAATAAAATCTACGATTTGATGATAGACTTTGCAAAGTATGCATTCAACAAATCTCACTCTGCAGCTTATTCATTAGTAGCAATGAGGACGGCTTGGTTAAAATATTATTATCCAGTAGAATTCTTAGCAGCGCTTATATCTTCGGTTATGGGAAACACTTCACAACTTTCGTTGTATATTGAAGAAGCAAGAAGACTGGACATAAAAATTGAGGCGCCAGATATCAATTACAGCTTAGATAAATTTGATGTGAAAGATAATTCTATAATTTATGGATTGAAAGCTATAAAAAATGTAGGAACGAATTTAATAGAGCAAACAATTATTTCAAGAAATGAAAATGGTAAATTCAAAAGTTTTAGAGATTTTGTGGAAAGAATTTATGCAAAAGATAAATCAGCTATAAATAAAAGATCGATTGAATCGTTAATAAAAGCGGGAGCATTTACATCTTTGGGAGAAACAAGAGCGACATTAATGCTTCAATATCAATCTATCATTGACTCAGTTCAATCCGGTTTAAAAAACAACGTACCTGGTCAATCAAATTTGTTTGATATGTTTGAGTCTAAAGATGAAGATGAACGAGACGATTTTACTAGAAGAGAAGAGTTCGATAAATCAGAACTTTTGAGAATGGAAAAAGAGGTATTGGGTATATATTTATCAGACCATCCTTTAAGAACTTACTCGAACATGATAGAGAAATATTCTAATTTTTCTACAGGGGACTTAGAAGATGATGCTTACAATGAGAAAAACTTCGACGGGAAAAGAGTTAAAGTCGTAGGAATAATTGAATTAATCAATAAAAAATTCACCAAAAATCAAAAGATAATGGAATTTGTTAAATTTGAAGATTTGTATGGAACTATGGAATTGATAGTTTTTCCACAAAAGTACGAACAATATTCAGATATTTTAAATGAAGATGAAATTTTGATTGTGAGTGGAAGATTGAATATTATTGAAGGAGAAGATCCAAAAATTTTGGTAGATAACATTCAAAGTATCAAAACCATTCCAAACGTTGAAAAGCAAGATGAAACACAGCCAAAATTATTTTTAAGAATTACAAAAAATATGCCAAGTTATATCGTGGATAAAGTCAAACCAGTACTACTCAATAGCAAAGGAAATACTCAATCAAATATATATTTTGAAGAAAAGAAACAAAACTACTTGCTTGGAAATGAATTTAGAATTTCTTGTGAAGATAATACTATTGATCAATTAGTTTCATTATTAGGAAGAGAAAATGTAGTTTTAAAATAGAGGTTAATTATGAAAACAATAGCAATACTGACAAGTGGTGGCGATGCACCTGGAATGAATGCCTGCATTCGTTCCATAGCTAGAACTTGTATTTACAATGGAATAAGAGTAATGGGAATAAGATCTGGATATGATGGTCTTATGAATGGAAATATTTACGAAATGAATGTGTCTTCAGTTGCAGATATTATCCACAGAGGTGGAACTATTTTGGGTTCTGCTAGATGTAATGAATTTAAAACTGAAGAAGGTCAAAACAAAGGCGCACAAATATTAAAGGATTTCGGAATAGATGGACTAGTCGTTTTAGGGGGAGATGGTTCATTTAAAGGTGCAAGTGCACTAAGCAAAATAGGAATATCTACGATTGGAATTCCTTGTACAATTGATAACGATATGGGTTATACTGATTATACGATTGGATTTTTTACTGCCGTTGAAACAGTAAGTGATGCGATATCAAAATTAAGAGATACATCTTCAAGCCATGGTAGAGCAAATATAATTGAAGTTATGGGAAGAAATTGTGGAGATATTGCTCTTTATTCAGGTGTTGCATCTGGTGCAGAATCAATCCTAGTTCCTGAAGTAGAATTAAATATCGATGAAGTTACAGAAAAGATAGAACGAGGAAGAAAAAGGGGAAAGCTTCATCATTTAATCATGCTTGCTGAAGGAGTCGGTGGAGCTTACGATATTAAAGACATAATTGAAGAAAAAACAGGAGTTGAGACAAAAGTTACAATTTTAGGTCACGTTCAACGTGGAGGTACACCTTGTACTTTTGATAGATTAATGGCAACTCAAATGGGAAATTTGGCAGTAAAATTAATCATGGAAGAAAAAACAGGATTAGCAATAGCTATGAAAGACAATAAGATAATCACAGTTCCAATAGATGAAGCAGTAGCAACAAAAAGAAATTTCAGAGAAGATTTGTACGACATATCTAAGGAAATTTCAATATAGATAGGAGTAAATATGTTAAAGAAAACTAAAATAGTATGTACTATAGGTCCGGCATCAGATTCTTTAGAAACTTTAAAAACATTAATGCAAAGTGGAATGAATGTGTGTAGGTTGAACTTCTCACATGGAAGTCATGAAGAGCATTTACAAAGAATAAAAAACATAAAACAAGCACGAGAAGAATTGGATTTACCAATAGCAATAATGTTAGATACAAAAGGTCCCGAAATTAGATTGGGAGATTTTGGAGTTGATCAAGTTCAACTTTCAATTGGTGATCAATTCACATTAACTACAAGAGATGTAACTGGAGATCAAAATATCTGTTCTGTGAGCTACAAAGGACTTGCTGATGATTTGGATATAGGGAAGAAAGTATTGATAGATGATGGATTAGTTGAATTAGAAGTTTTAGAAATCAAAGATACAGATGTGATTTGCAAAGTTAACAACTACGGTATTTTGAAGAGCAAAAAAGGAGTCAATATTCCAAATTCAAAAATAAAATTACCAGCAATCACTGAAAAAGATATTTCAGATATAAAATTTGGAATTGAGAATGGAATTGATTATATAGCTGCATCTTTTATCAGAAAATCACAAGACGTATTAGATATTAGAAAAATTTTAGAAGAAAATAACGGAAACGACATAAAAATAATATCTAAAATTGAATCACAAGAAGGCGTAGATAATTTGGACGAAATAATCAACACTTCTGATGGAATTATGGTAGCAAGAGGAGACTTAGGTGTAGAAATCCAAACTGAAATTATGCCTATTGTTCAAAAAGAAATAATCAAGAAAACTTCATTAGCTGGAAAACCAGTTATAACTGCGACACAAATGTTAGACTCTATGATTAGAAACCCAAGACCAACCAGAGCGGAAGTTACAGACGTAGCGAATGCGATTTTGGACGGTAGCGATGCTGTTATGCTTTCTGGAGAAACTGCAGCGGGAAATTATCCAGTAAATGCAGTAAAAGTTATGAATGATATCGCAATTAATACTGAAAATTCTGAAGAGTTTAAAGAAGCTGCGAATAAAAGGTTGAAATGGTTGGACATTACAACAACAAATGCAATAAGTATTGCAACTAGAAGTATTAGTGAACAATTGGGGGCAAATGCGATTGTAGTAGCTACAACTTCAGGTTCAACAGCTAGAAATGTTTCAAAATATCGTCCGTTGTCACCAATAGTTGCAGCTACAACATTAGAAAGTGTAATGAGAAAACTATCTTTAATTTGGGGTGTTCATCCAGTTCTTAGCGAATTGAGCGAAAACACTGATGAAGTAATTGACCGATCAATTTCTGCGGGTATCAAAAAAGATTTGGTTCACGAAGGAGATTTAATTATAATCACAGCAGGTCTTCCGGTTGGAGTTTCTGGAACTACGAATTTATTAAAAGTACACACAATTGGAGATATTTTGATTGAAGGAACAGGAATTGGTAAAAAATCCGTTACTGCAAAAGCTAGAGTTGCTAAAGGTGTAGAAGATTTGGCTTCTAAATTTGAAGATGGAAATGCAATTGTATTGTACAGTTTGGAAAGAGAATTCGTTCCATATATTCAAAAAGCTTCTGCAATTATTGTGGAAGAAGGTGGCCTAACATCACCTGCTGCAATTGTTGGATTGCATTTGGGAATTCCAACGATTGTAGGATGTAAAGATGCTGTAAGTAAAATCAAAGATCAAGAAATTTTGACTATTGATCCAATAGCTGGGTTAGTTTATCGTGGAGCAGCCAAGATTTTATAACGGTAATATGGTACAATAAACTTAGAGGTAGGAAATGAATACTGTAATATTTGATATGGATGGCGTAATAATTGATAGCGAAGTAATTTATATTGATTTTTTCAAAAAAGTACTTCAAGATTTTGACGTCGAAATATCTGAAGAGGATTTGTTTTCTCTCGCTGGTTTGAGTCAACAAAAAACCGATGAATTTTTGAAATCAAAACTTCATAGAAAACCTGAGGAAGTATATAGTTTGATGAAAAAATACATCGATGATGATAAAATAAACTACAGTTCTATAGTAATGGATGGATTTTATCCATTACTAAAAGAACTAAAAAGAAAAAATTTTAAGATTGCATTAGCATCTTCATCACCAAAAAAAACTATTAACAATGTTTTAGAAGAATTAGATATAAAGGATGAATTTGATGCGGTAATAAGCGGTGAGGATTTTAAAGAATCAAAGCCAAATCCTGAAATTTACATTAAAACATGTGAGATTTTGGGAATACGTCCCAAAGATGCTATTGCAATTGAAGATTCTGATTACGGTATTGATTCTGCAAAGAATGCAGGATTAACAGTAATTGCCAGAAGAGAGAATAGATTTAATTTTAAACAAGACAAAGCTGATTTTATTGTCGATAATTTACAAGATATTAAGCTTATATTGGAAAAATTTGAAAAAGAAAAAAATGGCGTTTACAAAATCAGAAGAAAATCAAAAGAATTTGTAAAAGCGATGTTTTTTATTGATCGAGAATCTTTCAATGATAATGTGGATGATTGTGATATTTATTGTTTCTATCGAAATGATAAAATGAAATCTGCAATCATAAAAAAACATGATAAAATAATTTACAAGAATGTAGAATCAGAGTTGGATTATAAATTAATACTAGAAGGAATAGAAAATAAGGAAATAGATGAGATTAGATAAATTTTTAAAAAATTCAAGGATTATTAAAAGAAGAACTGTAGCAAAAACTGCTTGTGAATCCCAAAGAGTGAAAATCAATGACAAAATCGCTAAACCTGGAGACAACGTAAAAGTCGGAGATATAATTGAAATAAGTTTTGCTCAATCGGTTTTAAAGGCAAAGGTTACTGAATTGATAGATAATCCAAAGAAAGACGATGCAGATAAAATGTTTGAAACTTTAGGAGATTAAAATGAATGCCAGGGATAATCAGATAAGAAAAAGAAGAAAAAACGTTAATAAATTTAGAATAATAGTTTCAGTGGTAACTATTTTTGCTTGTGTTACGTTGTTATTTACAATTTTTAAACAACAAATTCAAATCAGAAACATTAATAATGTTAAGTTGGAACAACAAACAAAGAAGGATGAACTTGAAAAAGAAATAAAAAAATTATCTGAAGATTCCAAAAACTTAGACAATCCTGAGTTGATAGAAAAATATGCCAGAGAAAAATTAGGTATGGTAAAACCTAACGAAGTTTTGATTAAGGATGAAAAGGAAAAACCAAAAAAAGATACAAATTTTACACCGTCGCCAACTTTTGACAAAAAGCCTGATAAATAATTATTGACACCGTTTTTTTAGTAGTATATACTGGTATATAGTATTATATTAGGAGGAAGATATTGCGTATGTCTATATCAGTGGGCGATATTGTTGAAGGTAAAGTAACAGGAATTACTAAGTTTGGGGCATTTGTAGAATGCGAAGACGGAACTAAAGGATTAGTTCATATTTCACAAATTTCTAATGATTACATAGAAAAAGTTGAAGATGTGTTAAAAGTTAATGATGTAGTAAAATGTAAAGTTATGAGCATTGAAGATAATAAGGTTAGCTTTTCAATAAAGGAATGTCTTCCGAAAAAAGAACACAAAAAAGAATTTTCAAAGAAAACATATTCAGAAGATGATAAGAATTCAAACAAAGAATCTAACAAAGAATCAACTTTTGATGATTTACTTTCTAAGTTTATGAAAGAAAGTAACGAGAGATTAGATTCCATTAGACAAAGAGAGAATAAAAAGTTTTCGAAGAAAAGAAAGTATAATTAGGAGTAACGCCGCAGATTTATGCGGCTTTTTTATTATTATGGATTTGATACACAAAATAAAAAATACTATCATCAGAGAAAACTTAATACAAAAAAACGACAAAATTTTGATAGGATTATCAGGTGGTGCAGACTCAGTATTATTATTCAATGTTTTATACCAACTAAAAGATGATTTAGATTTTGAGATAAAAACATGCCACATTAATCATTCTTACAGAGTTACTGCCGATCGAGATGAAAATTTTTCAAGGGAAATATCTGAAGAAAAAAATGTTCAATTTTTTTCAAAAAAAGTAGATATGAAACAATTTTCTATCGACAATTCTATTAGTTTGGAAGACAGTGGTAGGATTTTAAGATATAATTGTTTCAATAAAATTTTAGAAACAGAGAATTTCAATAAGATTGCTGTAGCACACCACTTGGACGATCAGGTGGAGACTTTTTTCTTACATTTGTTTAGGGGAAGTGGAATTGATGGATTGTGTGGAATACAATATCGAAACAAAAATGTAATAAGACCACTTTTAGATGTATCAAAAAATGAAATCCTAAATTATTTAGATAGCAATAATATTGAGTACGTAACTGATGAGACAAATTTCATAGCCGATGTTAAAAGAAATAAAATCCGACTTGAAATGTTGCCATATATTCAAGAAAATTTCAATAATTCTATAAACGAATCGATATATAGGACTATAAATATTTTACAAGATTCAAAAGAAATAATTGACGATATTACTAATCTTAAATTCGAAAAATTAGTTAGTCAAAGAAATGGTGAATATTCTATAGATGTAAAATTATTTGAAATCGAAAAAATCTCTATTCAAAGAAATATAATTAGAAAACTTTTAATTGAATTAAATGGGTCTAACCAAAACATTAGAATGGCTTATATAGATAATATTATAGAATTATTTGATTTAAAAAACGGCAGGGAATATATATTTAAAGACTACAGTTTTTTCAAAAGTTATGATAAAGTAATAATTAGGAAAAATGTAGACTACAAAAAAAATCAAATTGTAAAATTTGAACTTGGGACAATTATTTTTGGGGATTTTAAAATTAGTAGTTATCTAACAAAAGATACTAATATTAAACCTTCAAGAAATAAAATGGTTTTTGATTCTAAAATTCTATCACATAATCTTGTTTTACGAAGAAGAGAAAATGGAGATAGAATTAAATTAAAGGGATTTACCAAGAAAATTAAAGATGTATTTATTGATAATAAAGTTTTACAAATTGAACGCGATAATTATCCCATTTTGAGCGATGAAGAAAATGTATATGCTATTTTGTCGTTGAAAAGATCAAATTTGTATATGAAAAATTCTAACAGCAAAGAAGTTTTAGTTATAGAGGTGACTTATGAAAAGTAATTTATGTGATGCAGTCGAAAAGGTGCTAATACCAAAATCAGAAATCGACAAAAGAATTGAAGAATTAGGAAAAGAAATCACTGAAGAATACAGAGGTAAGGGAGAACTTATCGTAGTTGGTATTCTAAGAGGCGCAGCGATGTTTATGAGTAATTTAACATTGAATATCGACTTAGAAGTTGGAATAGATTTCATGGCAGTATCAAGTTATGGGCATTCTTCAGAATCGAGTGGAACTGTAAGAATCATCAAAGATTTGGAAGAAGACATCGCCGGCAAAAATATCCTTATAGTTGAAGATATTGTGGACAGTGGTCGCACATTAAGTTATTTGGTTCGAAACTTAATGGATAGAAAAGCAAAATCAGTTAAGATAGCGAGTCTTTTGGATAAACCTGAAAGAAGAACTAACGAAGTTGATGTTCAATTCAAAGGTTTTACAGTACCTAATGAATTTATAGTTGGTTATGGATTGGATTTTGCACAACAATTTAGAAATATTGAAGATATTTGCGTATTGAAGAAATCTTTTTATGAAAAGGAGATTTAATGAAAAAAGTAACTAAAAGTTTAGCGATTTATCTTGTTCCAATTATTTTAATAGCTTTTTTCGTGACTATGACTCAAAACAATACATTGAGCACAAAATATTTTACTGTCAACGAAATGATTGTAAATGTCACGAAAGATAATGTTAAAGAAATTGTTGCAAGAGGAAATGATATAAAAGGCGTTCTAAAAGATAGCAAGGGTACTCCTTTTAGAATGTATATGCCCCCAGAAATGTGGGAAGTTTTTTACAATAATTATCTGAAGGAATCTGTTGAAAACAACAAAATCGTATTGAAGACCGAAAAAGATCCTGGCAAACCATGGTATGTTGATATAATGCCAACTATATTAATTATAGTGGGCCTTGGAATAATTTGGTTTATGTTTATGAATCAAACGCAAAACTCTGGAAATTCTAAGGCTATGAATTTTGGAAAATCAAAAGCAAAACTCAACCAAGATTCAAAAGAAAAGGTTGTGTTTGCTGATGTAGCGGGGTTAAAAGAAGAAAAAGAGGAATTGATGGAAATAGTAGATTTTCTGAAAAATCCTTCGAAATATATTGATATCGGAGCTAGAATTCCTAAAGGAGTTTTGTTAGTGGGGCCTCCAGGAACTGGTAAAACATATTTATCGAGAGCAGTCGCAGGTGAAGCAAAGGTTCCATTTTTCAGTATTTCTGGTTCTGATTTTGTCGAAATGTTTGTTGGTGTCGGTGCATCAAGAGTTCGTGATTTGTTTGAACAAGCTAAGAAAAATGCTCCTTGTATCATTTTCATCGATGAAATAGATGCAGTAGGTAGAAAAAGAGGAGCAGGACTTGGTGGAGGCCATGACGAAAGAGAACAAACGTTGAATCAATTACTTGTTGAAATGGATGGTTTTGGAAAAAATGAAGGCGTAATTGTAATGAGCGCTACTAATAGACCTGATATTTTGGATAAAGCATTGTTGAGACCTGGAAGATTTGACAGAACTATTTATGTGGGACTTCCAGACGTGAGAGAGAGATTAGAAATATTAAAAGTTCACACAAAAAATAAAAAACTTAAATCAGATGTGGATTTGGAGAATATTGCAAAAACAACTACTGGTTTTTCTCCAGCTGATTTAGAAAATTTGTGCAATGAAGCAGCACTTCTTGCAGCAAGAAATAATGAAGCAGAAATTTCAAATGAAGTGTTCAAAGAAGCATCTATAAAAGTTGTTGCTGGTCCAGAAAAGAAATCACAAGTTGTAATAGAAAAAGAACGTGTGCTTACAGCTTATCACGAATCAGGTCATGCGATTGTATCCGGATTCTTGGAAGATAATGACAAAGTTCACATGATTACAATTATTCCTAGAGGAAGAGCCGGAGGATTTACGGCATATCTTCCACAAGAAGATGCGAAATTTATGACTAAAAGACAAATGCAACACAAATTGATTTCGCTTTTAGGTGGACGTGCAGCAGAAGAAGTTGTGCTTGACGATATTTCCACTGGAGCAAGTAACGATATTGAAAGAGCAACAAAAATTGCACATGCAATGGTAACAAAATACGGTATGAGTAAAAGATTGGGACCTATGATGTACGGTGGAGATGACTCTGAAGTATTTTTAGGTGAAGAGCTTGGTAAGAACAAGCAGTATTCTGACAAGATAGCTTATGAAATTGATTCTGAAATGAGAGAACTAATCGATGAAGCGTACAACAAAGCTTTAAATATTTTAAATGAAAACATCGATTTGTTACATGCATTGGCAAACAGACTTTTAGAAAAAGAAACTATTGGACAAGAAGAATTCGAAGCTATATTTGACAAATACACTAAGACTAAAATTCACGAAAATGAACCAAAAGAATTAGTCGATGTAAGAAAAAAAGACGAAGAAATAGAAAACAATATAGAAAATCAGGAGAAATAATGAGCGCACAAAATATTATTAATGTGATGTATATATTGATTTTGCTTTTTGGATTGAAGCAAATGTACAATGTATACAAAGTCAAAAAAAATATTGGTAGAGTCATCAAAAACTTTAACCAAAGAAAAAGAGTTTTAATGATGGTTGCATCATATTCAATTGTAATATTGGGATTATTGTATCTTTACCAACAAAAAACATGGTTCCCATTAATTTATATATTACTTGGAGTAATATTCATTTATTTAACATTCGAAAAAATCTCATTTACAGATAAAGGGATTTATTTCAATGGATTTTTGGCTGAATATGAAGACATCAAACAATGGAAATACTCCAAAGATAAGAGATTTTTGGAATTAACTTTGAAAAATTCCAAAGCTACTAACAAACTTATTCCTATCAATCCAAGCGATGCTTCTGAAATGCAAGTAATCATAAAAAAGAATAAGAAAAAACAATAAAATACTTGACAACAAAACTGTGATTAAATATAATAAAAAAAACACTATTTTTGTTTTTCATAAATTGGCTTTCTTTGATTGCCAATTTTTTTTATTTTAATACATGGAGGTATTATGGATACAAACAAAATTTTTGGAATTGACACTTTTGATAAGAGACAAATGAAAGATTCACTACCATTTCCGATTTATCAAAAATGGAAAAACGCAGTTAGAAAAGAAGATTTACTTGATATTGAAACAGCAGAAATAATTGCGCATGCTATGAAAAAATGGGCAATTGAAAGAGGAGCCACTCATTTTTGTCATTGGTTTCAACCATTAAATGGATTAACAGCAAAAAAACACGATTCATTTTTGGATAGAGGAGACGATAATACTCCAATTAATAGATTTTCAGCAAAAGAATTAATTAAAGGAGAACCAGATGCTTCATCATTTCCTACAGGATCAATTAGATCAACATTTGAAGCAAGAGGTTATACTTATTGGGATTGTACATCTAACACTTTTATAGTAGATAATATTATGTATATACCATCGGTATTTGTATCTTATGATGGAACTACTTTAGATAAAAAATTACCACTACTTAAAAGTTTGGATTATTTGTCAGATTATGCTACTAAACTTTACAACGAGATTTCTGATGACCATTGTTACAGAATGAAAGTCAAAATCGGATTGGAGCAAGAATTTTTCCTTATAGATGAAAATGTATACAAACAACGTATTGATTTAATTAATACAGGAAGAACACTTTTAGGAGCACAAGCACCAAAATCACAAGAACTTACTGACCATTATTTCGGTTCAATTCCACAAAGAGTTGAAGCATTCTACAAAGATGTTGACGAGAAATTATTCAGACTTGGAATATACGCTAAGACTGAGCACAATGAAGTTGCTCCAAATCAATTCGAAGTAGCAATTCTTTTTGAAAACGCAAATATTTCTGTAGATGATAACCACTTGGTAATGGAAATACTTAAAACTACAGCTAGAAAGCATCATTTGGTATGTTTATTGCATGAAAAACCATTCAAAGGCGTAAATGGTTCTGGTAAGCATAACAATTATTCATTAGTTACAAATCATGGTAGAAATGTATTCTCACCAAAAGCAGACATGGAAAATGACCTTGTGTTTTTGATATTCACAGCATGTTTGATAGAAGCTGTAGACAAATCACAAGCACTTTTAAGATCTGCATCTTCCACTACTTCCAACGACTATAGATTAGGAGGAGATGAAGCACCTCCATCAATAATATCTATGGATTTGGGGGAAGATATTGAAGAAACATTTAACTCTCTTATGAATGAAGAAGAAATTGTCAGAAATTATCCTGAATTTTCGATAAATAGATTTGATTACATTCCGCCAAATATGACAGACAGAAATAGAACAAGTCCATTTGCCTTCAGTGGAAACAAATTTGAATTTAGAATGTTAGGCTCTTCAAATAGTGCAAGCGATGTGAACATAGTTTTAAATACAATGTATGCAAATGCAATTAAAAGAGTATATGAAAAATTCAAATCTCAAAATGAAAATATAGAACAATTTATTAAATCAGAAGTTGTCAATATTTTGAAAAATCACAAACATATTTTGTACAGACAAGACAACTACACAGAACTTTGGAGAGAAGAAGCGAAGAAGAGAGGTTTATTGGATTTAGTTCATTATTTTGATTCTTTGTATTCCTTGATTTCAGAAGAATCCATCAAGGATTTTTGTGGTATACTAAGTGAGGAAGAATTACATGCAATCTACGATGTTGGATTGGAAGATGTAATAACAACTCATGGAATTGAAGCGAAGACTTTGATTTACATGTTAGATAAATTTGTAATTAATGCATTCTCAAAACAACTTCTTCAAAACACAAGTTTAATTGAAAAATGCAGTATAGACAGTTTAATTTCCACTCAAGAAAAATTAAAAAATGGTTTAAATGAAATCATCAATAAAAGAAATAATTTGGAAGAAATGATACAAAAATCTGATTTTGAATCTAAATACGAAAAGGCTAAATATTTTCAATATGAAATTAGTCCATTAATTGAAGAAATCAGAGAAATACACGACGGTCTTGAAAAATTTGTTTACAAAAAAAATTATAGTTTGTGTGATATTCAAGACATATATTCATCATTAATATAATTATAGGAGGAGTAATGAGTAAATTTATTTTTATTACTGGAGGAGTTGTCTCTGGTATAGGTAAGGGAATTAGCGGAGCAAGTATTGGAAGAATGCTAAAAGATAGAGGGATTTCTGTATTCATGCAAAAATTTGACCCATACTTGAACATAGACCCAGGTACTATGAGTCCTTATCAACATGGAGAAGTTTTTGTAACAAAAGACGGAGCAGAAACTGACCTAGACTTAGGCCATTATGAAAGATTTATTAACGAAGAATTAACTCAAAGATCTAATATTACGACTGGAAAAGTCTACAACGACGTTATAAAAAAAGAAAGACGTGGAGATTATAACGGTAAAACTGTACAAGTTATTCCACATATTACTGATGAAATAAAAAAAGCGGTGTATAAAGCAGCTGAAGAATCACAAGCAGACATTGTTATAACAGAGATCGGCGGAACTGTAGGTGATATTGAATCATTGCCATTCTTGGAAGCAATCAGACAAATCCACGCTGAAAACGAAAAAGAAGACGTATTATTCATTCATACAACTTTAGTTCCAACAATTCCTGGAAGCAATGAACTAAAAACAAAACCTACACAACATTCATACAAAGAATTGATGAGTTTAGGTATCAAAACAAATGTAATAATCCTTAGAAGTGAGGGAATAGTTACAGATGAATTAAAAGAAAAAATCTCATTATTCTGTGATGTTCCAGTTGAGGCTATTATTCAATCATTTAATGTTGACTTTATCTACGAAGTTCCATTGAAATTCCAAGAACAAAATTTGGACAAATATATAATGAGAAAAATGAAACTAAAATCCAAAGGCGAAGAAGATGGAAAATGGAGAAAAATGATTGAAAACTACAGAAAAGCAACTGAAACTGTAAATATCGGTTTAGTTGGAAAATACACAGAACTTCACGATGCTTATCTTTCTGTAGAACAAGCTTTGATAGATGCAGGATATGCAAACAATCATAAAGTAAACATTCGTTGGATTAATTCCGAAGAACTAAGTAAAGATAATATAAAAGAATCATTCGAAGGATTGAATGGTATTATCGTTCCAGGCGGATTTGGTGGCAGAGGCATGGAAGGAATGGTTGAAACTTCAAAATACTGTCGTGAAAACAATATGCCATATTTCGGAATTTGTTTGGGAATGCAAATTGCAGCAATAGATATCGCTAGAAATATACTTGGTTTAGCTGATGCTAATACAGCAGAAGTTGTTGCTGATTGCAAAAATCCGGTAATAAGTTTAATGAAAGAACAAAGAGATATTGAAGATATAGGTGGAACATTAAGACTTGGTAATTATGAATGTCACTTGAAAGATAAATCTTTGGCAAAAGAATTGTACGGTGAAGAATTTGTTCAAGAAAGACACAGACACAGATACGAATTTAATAATGATTACAGAGAGCAATTTGAACAAAACGATGTCGTATTCTCTGGAATTAATGACCAATATAACTTGGTAGAAATGCTTGAAATACCACAAAATAAATTCTTCTTAGGTTGCCAATTCCATCCGGAATTCAAATCAAGACCTAACAAAATTCATCCTTTATTCGATGGATTTATCAAAGCATCCATTGAAAACAAATAAAGAAGGTGGAAGATATTTTACTTGTAATTGATATTGGAAATACAAATATTGTATTTGGTTTTTTCAAGGAAGATGAATTGATTTTTGAATGGAGAATATCCACAGATTTGAGAAAAACGAGTGATGAATACGCTCTAACATTAAGACAAGCTTTGGATTATTCAAATATAAAAAAATCAGAAGTAAAAGAAGCTATAATAGGCTCTGTAGTACCGAACTTGATGCCTACTATTCCAAAAGCAGTCAAAAAATGTTTGGGAATTGAACCTTTAATAGTAGATGAAAAAATAAGAACAGGAATAATTAATAAATATGCCAGTCCTAAAGAAGTTGGAGTTGACAGAATAATTAACGCAGTAAGCGCCTGTCAAAAATATTCAACACCAATAATAATAGTTGATATTGGAACGGCGATTACTTTTGATTATATTTCAGAAAATAAAGAATACTTGGGAGGAGCGATTGCCCCAGGGATAGCAATTTCGTCTGAAGCACTTTTTATGAGGACAGCTAAGCTACCTAAGATTGAAATAGAAATGCCGGATAAAGTTATTGGAGACAGCACTGTAAGTAGTATGCAATCAGGGGTTGTATTTGGATTTATAGGATTAATAGATTATATTATCGAAAAAATCCTAGAAGAAAAGCATAAAACAAAAGATGAAGTTACAATAATTGCAACAGGCGGTTTTTCATATTTGATAGCAAAACGATCCAAGTACATCACAATTATTGACAAACTCATAACTTTGGATGGCTTAAAAATTATTAACGATTTAAATAGAAATGATTAAAGAAAAATTAAACTTGAATAGTAATTTGTTTTTGGCGCCGTTAGCTGGAGTAACAGACATTCCTTTTCGAATAATTTGTGGAGAATTGGGAGCTGGTTTGTGCTTTACAGAAATGATAAGCGCCAAAGCACTTTACTATGATGACAAAAAAACAAAGAAACTTTTAGACACAGATCCAAGAGAAAATAGCACATCTGTACAAATATTTGGGCATGAACCAGAAATCATGGCTTATGCAACTAGATTTCTGACTGAAAATTATAATTTTAAATCTATCGATATCAATATGGGATGTCCAGCTCCTAAAATATTCAAAAATGGAGATGGCTCAGCATTGATGGGGGATTTAAACCTTGCGGAAGATGTTATCAGAGCTTGTAAGAACAATACTGATTTACCAGTATCTGTAAAATTTAGACTAGGAATTGATGAAAATTCAATGAATTATCTTCAACTTGCACAAATTTGTGAGAGATTGAAAGTAGATTATATCACACTACACGCAAGAACCAGAAAAATGTTTTATTCAGGAGAAGCTGATTGGTATCATATTAAACGATTAGTTGAAGCTGTGAATATTCCTGTTTTTGGAAATGGAGATTGTTTTACAAAAGCAGACATAAAACGAAACATGGAATACTCAAATTGCGATGGAGTTTTGTTGGCAAGAGGAGCAATGCAAAACCCATTTATTTTCAGTGATGATGAGACTAAAACAAAAGAAGAAGTAATAGATACAATAAAAAAACACATGCAATTAAAATTAGAATTTTATGAAGAAAGACGTGCTATTTTAGAAATGAGAAAACACATTCAATGGTATCTAAAAGGCTTTAAAAATTCTAATAGAGTTAAAAATGAAATCAATCAATTAACAGATATTGATCAAATATATAAAATACTAGATGAATTTAAAAATGAATAGTTTAATCATATACTAAAAACTTGACAATTATGCCTTTTGTTATATAATTTTAAAATATATGGTTAAAATAAGGAGAATAGATTATGGCAGATAAAGAATTTTTATTAACTCAAGAAGGCTTAGATCAACACAAAGAAGAACTTGAGTTTTTAAAGACTACTCGTAGAACAGAAATAGCTGAGAAAATCAAAGTTGCCAGAGGATTTGGCGACCTTTCTGAAAATGCAGAATATGATGAAGCTAAGAATGAACAAGCGCAAGTAGAAGAAAGAATCAACTATCTTGAAAACTTGCTACTATATGCAAAAGTAATTCAAGATGACGAAAATCAAAAAGATGTTGTGACAGTTGGATCAACAGTAACTTACAAAAACTTAAAGTCAAACAAAGAAATGACTTATAAAATAGTCGGAACAGCAGAAGCTGATCCTTTTGAAGGTAGAATTTCAAATGAATCACCAACAGGAAAAGCTCTGTTAAATTTAAAAGTTGGTGACACTACTACAGTTGAAACACCAGGTGGAATCGTAGAATTAAAGGTATTAACTGTAAAGAAAGGATAATAATGGAAAATTTAAACGAAATGCTTCAAATTCGTAGACAAAAGTTACAAGAATTATTAGACGCAAATGAAAATCCATACGTTCATGAAAAATTTGACAATGCTAATAATACCAAAGAAATCTTGGATAATTTTGATGAATTTGATGAAAAAGAAGTTAAAATAGCTGGTAGAATAATGAGCAAAAGAGGCCATGGAAAAGTTAATTTCATGGACTTACAAGATTCTGTTGGCAGAATACAATTATTTAATAAAGTAAATGAATTAGGCGAAGAAAACTACGCAAAAGTTAAAAATATGGATATTGGGGACATTGTTGGTGTTGAAGGAACTATTTTCAAGACTCAAAGTGGGGAAATATCTATTAGAACAAAATCAGTAGTTTTATTATCTAAATCATTACAAATATTACCTGAAAAATGGCACGGATTAAAAGATCCTGATTTGAGATATAGACAAAGATATGTAGATTTAATTATGAATCCTGAAATCAAAGATACATTCATAAAAAGATCTAAAATTATTTCAGCAATCAGAGAATTTTTGGATACAAGAGGATTCCTTGAAGTTGATACTCCAATTTTGAATACAATAGCTGGTGGAGCAAATGCTAGACCATTCATTACTCATCACAATACTTTGGATATCGATATGTATTTGCGTATCGCTAATGAATTGTATCTAAAAAGATTAATTGTCGGTGGATTTGACAAAGTTTATGAAATGGGTAGAATGTTCCGAAATGAAGGAATGGACCATACACATAACCCAGAATACACGGCAATAGAATTATACCAAGCATACGCTGACTACAATGATATGATGAATATCACAGAACAATTAGTTGCATTTGTTTGTGAAAAAGTAAATGGTTCTACTAAAGCTCAATTTGGTGAAACAGAAATTGACTTTACACCACCATGGAGAAGAATCACAATGGTTGATGCAATTAAAGAATATGCTGACATTAATTTTGACGAAATCGAAACAGATGAACAAGCTCGTGAAGTTGCCAAAGCAAACAATGTAGAAATTAGGGACAATATGTCACGTGGTGAAGTAATCAATGAATGTTTTGAACATTTCTGTGAAGAAAAATTAGTTCAACCAACATTCGTATTGGGTCATCCGGTTGAAGTAAGTCCATTAGCTAAAAGAAATCCTGATGATGAAAGATATACTCACAGATTTGAAGCGTTTGTATGTACAAAAGAAATCGCAAATGCGTTTAGTGAATTGAACAACCCAATCGACCAAAAAGAAAGATTCTTAAAGCAAGTTGAAGCGAGAGAGAATGGCGACGACGAAGCGCAAATGATGGATTATGATTTCTTGAATGCATTAGAAGTAGGACTTCCACCAACAGGCGGATTGGGAATTGGTGTTGACAGACTTATAATGATGTTGACTAACAACGAATCAATCAGAGACATCATGTTGTTCCCAACAATGAAGCCAGTTGGAAATAATTCTTCTAGCAATTCAAAAGATGGCGAAGATAATACAAAAGCTAAGAAATTGGACTTATCAAAAGTGAAAGTTGAACCATTATTTGAAGATTTTGTAGATTTTGACAAATTCTCAGAATCTGATTTCAGAGTAGTAAAAGTAAAATCTTGTGAAGAAGTTCCAAAATCCAAGAAATTATTAAAATTTACATTGAATGACGGATCTGGAAAAGACAGAATCATATTATCAGGAATTAAAAACTACTACAGCGCAGAAGACTTAGTAGGTAAGACATTACTTGCAATCACAAACTTACCACCAAGAAAAATGATGGGTGAAGAATCTTGTGGAATGCTTTTATCTGCAATCTGCGAATATGATGGAGAAGAAGTATTGAATCTTATAATGTTAGATTCAAATATTCCGGCAGGATCAAAAATTTATTAATTTAATTACTAGGCGATAGAATTGTATTCTATCGCCTTTTTTTGAGATATTTGTTGCAAATACACTTTAAAAACTGTATAATATAAGTGTAAATACAACAAGAGGAGGTGCTATATGAATTATAAAAAAAAGATTATAAATTATTTGAACAAATCAGGTGGAATTATTACATCAGAATATTGTAGAGGACACAATATTCCTACCGTTTATCTAAGTAGGCTCAGCAATGATGGTGTTATTACAAAGGTGAAAAATGGAATCTATATAACTGAAAATGGTGATTATGATGAATTGTATTTCTTTCAATATAATTATAAAAAGGCGATATACTCTTACGAAACAGCCTTGTATTTGATTGGACAAACAGATAAGATACCATGGACTAATGATATAACGGTATATAATGGATATAAATTTAATGAAAAACCAATGCTTACTAATGTGCATTATGTCAACAAATATATTTATGAGCTTGGAATAGAAGAAGTAGATACTATGTTTGGTAATAAAGTTAAAACATATTCGTATGAGAGAATACTCTGTGATTTTATTCTTAATAAGAAAGATATGGATCCAGAAGTATATTCAAAATTGATAATGTCATACCCATCATATGATAAAAGAAACCTAGATTCACTTTATTATATAGCATCTAAAATGAAAATAGAAAATAAAGTTAGAGATATAATGGAGGTTGTGTATGAATAAAGCTCAACTGACTTCGAAGTGTCATAAAATAAGTTCCATTACAGGACTTCCATTTAACTCCATTATGATTTATTATTTTCTTGAAAGTATCTTACAAAAGTTTTCTCAAAGTAATTACAAAGACAATTTTATTTTTAAGGGAGGCTTTCTTCTTTCTAACTTAATAGGGATTAGTAGCAGAAGTACTATTAACATCGACATTATATTAAAAAATATGAAAATAACTGAAGATAATATAAAAACAACATTAAATGAAATATTGAAGCACACACCTGGTGAAGACGTATTTTATGAATTGAATAACATTGAGTCTATAAAAGATGATGACGAATATGGTGGATTCAGGTGTAAAATAATATGCAAATTAGAAAATATACGCCAAGTAGTTCCATTAGATATTGCAACAGGAGATATCATTACTCCTGAACCTATTGATTACAATTATAGTAGCTCATTTAGTGATGAAAAAATAAATATTAAGGCATATAATTTAGAAACTATGTTAGCTGAAAAAATTCAAACAATATACTCTAGAGGATTTTTTAATAGCAGGAGTAAAGATTATTATGATTTATTTATAATTCGAAAGATGAAAATGGATAAAATAGATATCGAATTATTAAAAGAATCATGTAAAAATACATTTAAATATCGTAATACTGAATTTGATATGGATAAAATTTTGGTATTATTAGAAAAAATTAAAGATGATTTAAATTTTCAATCTAGATGGAAATCTTTTTGCAAAAAAAATATTTATGCAAATGGTTTAGAATTTGAAAATGTAATTGATGAAAGTATTAGCTTAATAAAATTAATGAAATGATTAAATAAAATTGAAGGAGAAATCCTTCTTTTTTTATTGCTATGAATTTCATATACATTTCATAAAACTTTTGTAACATATACATGTAACAAAGTTAAGGAGATATTTATGATAAAAAATGCGATTGCTTATATAACAAGAAAAAGAAATAGGTCTTTGATAATACTTATAATTCTAACACTTGTATTATCATGTTTGTATGCTTGTTTGAGTATAACGAAATCACAGAAAACACTGGAGAAATCACTGTACGAAACATCAAATTCATCTATTTCAATAACGAAAAAAGATAATAACGGATATTTTGATATAAAAGAATTTGAAAAATTGAAACAAATCAAAGATATAAAAGAGGTTTCATATCATTATGCGGGATTAGCCAACGTAACAAATACCAATGTCGTTGAAAGTAATCAGAAAGTTATGCGTGAAGATTTGTCTCCAAATATGAAAAATTTAGTATCGATAGATGCTATGACAGATCAAAAACGTAACCAATTATTTACAAGTAATGTGTTTACTATAAAACAAGGCAAGAATTTGGATAAAAATGATGACAATAAGATTCTAGTTCATGAAGAATTTGTAAAGAAAAACAAGCTAAAACTTCACGACAAAATAGGTCTAAAGTTGATGAATATGAATGGAAATGGAGATAAAAATAAAGAGACACAATATGAGATAGTTGGAATATTTTCAGGAAAAAAACAAGAAAAATATACAGGATTGTCTTCTGATTTCAGCGAAAACTCTATGTTTGTGAATTACAATTCAGCGCAAAATTCGTTGAATATAAAAGACGGTAACAAAATTGCCAATAAAATCTCAGTTTATACACAAAATTCAGACTTAATGGATAATGCAATAAATCAGCTGAAAAATCAAATCGCTAATTCTTCACAATACATTATCGAAAAAGATGACAATGCATTCAAAGAAGCTATTGATTCTATAAATGGCGTAAAGCACATCATACAAATGATGACATATTCCATAATGGTTGCAGGACTTGTAGTTTTATCGTTGATTTTAATATTATGGCTAAGAGAAAGAATTTATGAAATAGGAATACTTTTATCAATTGGATTTAATAAATCCAAAATCATAGGACAATTCATCATGGAGCTTGTATTTGTATCCGTTCCTGCGGCAGTTTTATCGTTCATTAGTGGAGATTTCATTATAAAACTAATTGCATCAGGAATAACAGAATCGGAAAATGCATCATTTACAGGTAGCCTATTAATTAATAAAATATCCGATAAATTAGAAGTATTTATCAAAAGCTACGGATTGCTTTTATTAATAATCACAGTTTCTGTGATTATCGCATCGACAATGATATTAATCAAAAAACCAAAACAAATATTATCACAAATAAGTTAGGAGATATAAAATGATTATTTTAGAAATCAAAAACGTATCATACAGTTATTCAAGTTCAAATGAAGAAGTTTTGTCATTAGTTAACAGAGGATTTGAACAAGGAAAATTCTACGCAATCATCGGGAAATCTGGAACAGGTAAATCAACACTTTTATCTTTATTGGCTGGATTAGATTCACCAGATACAGGTCAAATCTTATTCAAAAACAACAACATCGAAGAAAAAGGACACAGCTATCATAGAAAAAACAACATATCATTAGTTTTTCAAAACTATAACTTAATAGATTATCTGACTCCTCTTGAAAACATAAGATTAGTAAATAAAAATGCATCAGAAGATATTTTATTGGAATTAGGATTGGATAAAAGTCAAACAAGAAGAAATGTTATGAAACTTTCTGGTGGACAACAACAAAGAGTTGCGATTGCAAGAGCTTTAGTTTCAGAAGCCCCAATTATATTAGCAGATGAGCCTACTGGAAACTTGGATGATGTGACGGCTGGTGAAATTATAGATATATTGAAGAAACTTGCAATGGAAAGAAACAAATGCGTAATAGTTGTTACTCATAGTAAAGAAGTAGCAAAAGCAGCAGATATTGTTCTTGAATTAAAAGATAGAAAACTACAAGAAGTAGTTGACAATATTTAGGGAGGAAATTATGATAAAAAACGCATTTGCTTATGTAACTAGAAAAAGTCTCAAATCGATAATTATACTAATCGTAATAATGTTGATGTCAGCTTTAAGTTTGATTAGTTTATCCATCAAAGATGCCACTGACAAAGCTTCAGAAAAAACATTTGGAAATATTACCAACAGTTTTTCAATGGAAATTAACAGACAAGTAAATCCAGGAACACCAAGAGGCGGTGGAAATGTCAAAGGACAAGACATCAAAAAAATCACAGATTCACCTGATATTGAAAGCTATGTAAAAAGAATTAATAGCGTGGCTGATCTGGATGGATTGGATATAATTGAAACACAAGAAACTTTGGCAAACCAATCCCCAGAACGTGCTAAAAATTTTAAAAGCACTGTAATGTTGACTGGTGTTAATGAATCGTCTAAGGAAACAAAATTTGTATCTGGAGCATACAAATTGGTAGAAGGTGAACATTTGAAAAATGACGATAAGAATAAAATTCTTATGCACAAGGATTTGGCAGCCAAAAACAACTTGAAAATAGGTGACAAATTAAAATTAAAATCCAATTTATTTGATGCAGATAATGAAAAACGAGCCAATGAAACAGTAGAAGTTACAATTAAAGGTTTGTTTGATGGGCACAATAACGGTGGTGTGAGCGCTGCTCAAGAATTGTACGAAAACACATTGATTACTGATTTGAATACAGCAGCCAAAGTATACGGTAACACTGAAGATACAGCAGTCTATCAAGATGCTACATTTTTTGTAAAAGGTAACAAAAAACTAGAAGATGTCATGAAAAATCTTTCCAAACTTGATATCAATTGGCAAGAATATAATTTAATAAAAAGTTCATCAAACTATCCAGCATTACAAGAATCAATCAGTGGAATATATGCAATAGCAGATAAATTATTTGTAGGATCACTTGCATTTGCAGGATTGGTAGTATCTTTATTATTGTTCTTATGGATGAACGCAAGGAAGAAAGAGATTGCAGTATTGTTGTCGATAGGCATGTCGAAAGCGAAAATATTTGGACAATTTGTCACAGAATTATTGTTAGTAGCAATTCCTGCATACATTGGATCATTTTTCTTGGCAAGATTTGCTGGAGATAAAATTGGTAATAATATACTACAAAAAGTTACAGGAAATATCGCAGAAAAAATCGCCAAGCAATCAGCGTCAACTGGACTTGGTAGCGGTGCTGAAGTTGATGGATTCAATAAAACATTGACAAGCCTGGACATTAGCATTTCGTCAAAAACATTAGTTTATGTAGTAATATTCATGACATTAGTGTTGTTAATATCATTGATTATTTCATCAACAAATATTCTTAGGAAAAATCCAAAAGATTTATTAATAGATACTAAGTAAAATTATCGGGGCATATGCTCCGATAATTTTGTAATTAAAATAAATATTGTATAATAAATAAAAGAGAGGAATAAATTATGAATTTACTTGTAGTAGAAGATGACAAAATGATACGTGAAGGAATTTGTGAATTTTTGTCTGAATTTGGATACAAAACATATCAAGCAGAAGACGGGAAACAAGCCATATCCATATTTGAAAATAACGAAATCAACTTGGCAATACTAGATATTCAACTTCCATACATTAATGGACTTGATGTTCTCAAAAAAATCAGAGAAACAAGTGATATCCCAGCAATTATGTTGACTGCATTCAGTGATGAAGAATATAAAATCAACGCATTCACAAGCCTAGCGGATGGCTACATTGAAAAGCCATTTTCACTTCCTGTTCTCAAAGTTAGAATAGAATCATTAATAAAAAAATATTATGGAAATAGCGAAACATTTAATTACAAAAACACAGAAGTTAACTTCACAAGCTACACTGCAAAAATAAATGGCAAAAAAGTTGATATAAATGCAAAAGAACTCGAAATACTAAAATATATGATAGAAAATGAAGGTCAAGCACTCACTAGAATGCAAATAATCGATAGTGTATGGAAAGAAACCGACGAAATACCATTTGACAGAGTAATTGATGTCTACATAAAAGAATTACGTAAAAAATTACAACTAGACTGCATAGTGACCATCAGAAATGTAGGCTATAAATTGGAGAGAAAATGAAAAATTTAAAAATATTTCCAAAAATGTTCTTACAAATCTTCACGGCATTAGCCATCACAGTTTTGTTCATACATTTGATGGTATTTCTAATATTTCCAAAAACATACCTGGAAGATAGAAAACAAGAAATAAACAAAAAAGCAAATGAAATATCACATACCTTGAATAAAAAAGAAGTGGGTTATATAACACAATCATTGAACTTTTATTCCGATAATAACGATATAAAAGCTTATGTAAAAAGCAAAAACAACAACAATGAATTGCAAATCAAAGAAATTATAGATTTCGATAAACAAAGCAATAATAATTCTCTTATAATTGAAGAACGTCAAATTGAGACATCAAAAGGGGAGAAAATATCGCTTCAATTTGTTTCTACAGCAGATATGAAAAAAGATGCCAAGAATTTGAGTCTAAGATTTCTTCCGTTTTCGCTTTTAATTTCTATGTTTTTCTCAGCAATCATTTCATTAATTTATGCTAAGTTAATTAACAATAATATACAAGAAATAAAACATATTACTGACAAAATGATGAATAGGGACAAAAATGCACTACTTGAAGTAGATTCTACCAATGAGATTGGACAGTTAAAATTGCAAATCAATGATTTGTACACTACATTGTTACATTCCATTGACGATTTGGAATCGAAAAACGAAGAAATTATCAAACTTGAAAAACTAAAATACGATTTCTTTAGAGGAGCATCACACGAACTCAAAACTCCTATAGCGAGCCTCAAAATAATTTTGGAAAATATGAAGTACAACATAGGAAAATACAAAAACAGGGATTTGTATATAGACGAATCTCTTAAAATAATTGATGGATTATCACATAGTATTTCACAAATACTTACATTGTCCTCCATTGAAAATTTAAAAAATGACGAAGAAAATGTAGAGATTTTACCAATATTAAATGATATAATTAATAAGCAGGATGTAATTGCAAATCAAAAACACATCACAATCGACAATCAGATTACAGATGAAAAGATTTTGATTGGGAAATCAGCTCTTAAAATAATACTATCTAATGTGATTGGAAACGCTGTAAAATACACTGATGAATATGGAACAATAACCATAAAATCAGATGGTAAATGGTTTGAAGTAATTAATACTTGCGAAAAGGCAAGCGAATTAGATACCACTAAAGTGTTTGATGTGAATTGTGATTTAAACAAAGAAAACAGCAACGGACTTGGGTTGTATATCGTTGGAAATTTATTAAGTAATTACAAAATCGATGCAATCATTGAAACACAAGAAGAAAACGTAACATTAAAAATGAAGTTATAAAGGAGAATAAAATGTATATTTTAGAATTGAATCAAAATGGACAAGCAATTGAATTAGCGTTATTTGAAACAATTGAAGAAGGAAGAGAATTCATCAAGAAAACAAACTGCTACGAAATCACAGAAGAAGATGGATTTGTATATGAATATATCATTCCTGAAAAATTAGGTGAATACGTTGAACTAGAATACAACGGAAACATTATTCCATTGACCAAATTCATGTTTACAGAACAAGGAAAAGCAGAAATTTTCTGGAAAGAAATTCCGAATATTTCAGAAAAAGGAAATGGACTAGTAGATAGTTCAACGAGAGTAGACGCTTATGTAATAGCTAACAAAGATGTGAAAACATATATTGAAGCAAGAGAAAAATCCTACAGCGAAGTAAAAAAATACTTGCAAGAAAAAGGATATGACGTAGACAGGGCTTACTTCGGATCAGAAGATGGAGAAGCAATAGTCTACAGAAAAAACGAAAAAGACGAATGGCACTTCCTAACACACATGGATCCATCATTTTTTGAAGACAAAACACCACAAGAAATAATCGACGAGATAAATGAAGATTTAAATTAAATATTTATACATTGCTCACTTGTTTTTCAAGTGGGCTTTTTAATTTGTATGTAAAATTCAATTGAAAAGTGAAAAAAAGACAAGGAATAAATTAAATAATTTAATTATTTAAATCAAAAAGTTTTTTACCTACATAAATCCATTAAGAGTGTAAAATATATTTAAAAATTGTAATATTTCTAATGTATTTTATAAAATATGTTTATTTTTTTTTGCAGAAGGGTATATAATGAAAGACTGATAAAAATGATTAATAATAAATAATAATTTAGAACTGTATGGCATTAAAAAAAGAGAAAAATGTTTATTTATGTCAATCATTTAATCAGAATATGTTAATGAAAAATATACAATTTAAGGAGGTTTTTATGGACAAAAAGAACAAGAACAACATAGCTAAGATTTTGTTGGCTTTCGGAGTATTAGCCAGCCCAATGATGTTAGCAAACCAAGTATCAGCAGATAATTCAATCGCTAATACTACAAATACTAACAATGTTGATGCAACGGCAACAGCACAATCTGATGCTGTAACAACAGAAAATGTAATTAAAGAAAACAAAGAAGACAAAGAACAAGCTAAAAAAGAACAAGCTAAAGAAGTAGTTACTACCGCAGCAAAAAACAATAAAGCAGAAGCAACTGAAGAAGCTACTACAACAAAAGACACTGCAATAGAAACAACTGAAACAACTTCACAAAAAGAAGAAGCTACAGAAGAAAAAGAAGAAGCTGTTGTAGAGGAAAAGGAATCATTCAAACTAACAGATTCTCAAAGACAAGCATTAAAGAATGCTAACTTTACAGATGGCGAAATTGCAAAAATTGAAGAAGATATAGCAAATTCACTTGCAGAAGATTCTAATCTTGACGTTGATGCAATATTGAATAAGAAAATTCAAGAGTCTAATTTATTAGAAGTGGCTCCTGAAGAAGAAAAAGCTCCACAAAAAGCAGGAGAAGGTGTAGATGTTCATGATAAGGTTCATATAACTAATGGAAAACTTGAATATGCGGATGGCGGATCAAACGTTAATGAAGTATGGGTTACAAGCGCAGGACATGCTGTATTCACATCAGACTTCGCTGCAGATGATGGAGTTAAAGAAGGCGACTATTTTACAGTAGATTACGGTGAATATGTACTTCCAGGAATGATTAATGAGCCAAGAAGCGCCACAGATATAGTAGGTGTTGATGGCAGATTAATCGCAAAAGCTTACTATGATAGAGAAACTAATACTTCAAAATATGTTTTCACAAACTACTTGGACGATTATAAAAATGTACGTGGTAAGTTCAGACAAGCTTTATGGCCTGTAAGAGAAACAATTACTGATAATAAACAAAAGGTACCTGTAAGCATCACTGTAGCCGGTGAAACTATAACAAGAGACATGGTGTTTGATTATGGTAATAAAAAAGATAGGCCTATTATTGAAACTATTAGGTCAGTAAATAGATACAAAGATAATAATTCTATTAGTACAACAACATATATTAATCAGCCTAATAAAAAAATATATGGTAAAAATTATGTAAAATTAGAATCTAATAACTATAAGTTTACTAATCCTAATCAAATTAAAGTATATGAAGTAAATGATGATGGAGCATTCAGAGATAGTTTCTCTCCAGACTTATCAAAAGCAACAGAAGTAAAAAATCTACCTGTTATTATAAATGATGATGGAACCGCTCTAATAGATGTTGGTATAAACTTAGCTGGAAAAGGACCTAGTGTACCTGCTAAAAGATATATAGTTTTAGCAGAACCGACATTAAAAGAAGGACATGCTACAGATAAAGGAGTATCTTTCAAATCATCAGTTATAAATCAGGCTAATGGGAACCCGGTTATAATGGATGACGGCACAGTAGTATCTCACTCAAGCACTTTAACACAATCATCACATCCATCAATAGGAACTGGAGATCTAGATCCTGGACAACCAGCAGAAGAAAAAGGCTCCTTCCAAGAACACCATATCTACATCACAAAAGATGAAGATGGTAACATCGTAGAAGAAAAAACAATAACAGAAGACGGTAAAGTAAAAGAAGGAACAAAAGACGAAACATATCCAACAGGAAAAATAGAAAAAGATGGATATAAATTCGTAAGAACAGAAAATCCTGTAAACGAACCAACCTACAACAAAAATGGTGAACCAACAGAAGGTAACTTCAAACCAGGTGAAAAACAAGAAATCACTTACGTATACGAAAAAACAATAACAACAAAAGGATCATTCCAAGATCACCACATCTATCAAACAGTAGATAAAGACGGAAATGTAATATCAGAAGATGCTACAACCGACGGTGACGAACAAACAGGAAAAGAAAACGAAGAATATACAACAAATAAAATAGACAAAGAAGGTTACAAGCTAGTAGAAGTAAAACCAACAAATGACAAATCCAAAGAACTAGGCGTAAAATACGACTCAGAAAATGGAGAACCAACAAAAGGAAACTACGTAGCAGGTGAAAAACAAGAAGTAACCTATATCTACCAAAGAACAAAAGAAGAACCAGGTAGCTTCCAAGAACACCATATCTACATCACAAAAGATGAAGATGGAAACATCGTAGAAGAAAAAACAATAACAGAAGACGGTAAAGTAAAAGAAGGAAACAAAGACGAAACATATCCAACAGGAAAAATAGAAAAAGATGGATATAAATTCGTAAGAACAGAAAATCCTGTAAACGAACCAACCTACGATAAAAATGGAGAACCAACAGAAGGTAACTTCAAACCAGGTGAAAAACAAGAAATCACTTACGTATACGAAAAAACAATAACAACAAAAGGATCATTCCAAGATCACCACATCTATCAAACAGTAGATAAAGACGGAAATGTAATATCAGAAGATGCTACAACCGACGGTGACGAACAAACAGGAAAAGAAAACGAAGAATATACAACAAATAAAATAGACAAAGAAGGTTACAAGCTAGTAGAAGTAAAACCAACAAATGACAAATCCAAAGAACTAGGCGTAAAATACGACTCAGAAAATGGAGAACCAACAAAAGGAAACTACGTAGCAGGTGAAAAACAAGAAGTAACATATATTTATCAAAGAACAAAAGAAGAACCAACAGAAGAAAAAGGATCCTTCCAAGAACATCACATCTATCAAACAGTAGATAAAAACGGAAAAGTAATATCAACTGATGAAACAAAAGATAAAGATGTAACAGAAGGAACAGAAAAAGAAAACTACAAAACATCAAAAGAAGATAAAGACGGTTACAAACTAGTAAAAATCGAATCCAAAAACGGTGGAAAATTCAACGAAGACGGAAGCGAAAAAGAAGCAGCTTATATAGCAAACACAAAACAAGAAGTAACATATATTTATCAAAGAACAAAAGAAGAACCAACAGAAGAAAAAGGATCCTTCCAAGAACATCACATCTATCAAACAGTAGATAAAAACGGAAAAGTAATATCAACTGATGAA